>JBBRIK010000412.1:0-5694 GCA_038221045.1 Gemmatales bacterium | reverse complement strand
TCGGCCGCAGCCCGGTAATGCAGGAGATGTGCAAGGCCATTGGCCGATTCGCTCCTCAAGATGTCAACGTTCTCATCAGGGGCGAGAGCGGGACAGGGAAAGAGTTGGTCGCGCGCGCCCTCTACCAGCATTCGCAGCGGGCCGAAAAGCCATTCCTGGCCATCAACTGCGCCGCCATTCCCGAAGCGCTGCTGGAGAGCGAACTGTTTGGCCACGAGAAGGGCGCGTTCACCGGGGCCGATCGCAAGCGCATCGGCAAGTTCGAGCAGTGCCACGGCGGCACGCTATTTCTCGACGAAATCGGCGACATGACGCCGCTGACCCAGGCGAAAATGCTGCGCGTGCTGCAAGACCAACGGTTCGAGCGCGTCGGCGGCAGCGAATCGATCGAGACCCGGACTCGAGTTCTGGCGGCGACCAACCAGGACCTGGAACACCTTGTCTCCGAGGGCCGGTTCCGCAAGGACCTCTTTTATCGGCTCAATGCCATCACGATCCGTGTGCCGCCTTTGCGGGACCGTCGCGAAGACGTTCCCGAGTTGGCGACTTACTTCCTGTTCCGCTTCGACCGCGAGTTGGGGCGCGACATGCGCGGCTTCACGCCCGAGGTCCTCGATCTCTTCCAGGGATACGCATGGCCGGGAAACGTCCGCGAATTGCAGGGGGTCGTGAAGCAGGCGATGTTGAACGCTTCCGGCCATCTCATCCGCGCCGAGTTCCTGCCTCCACCCCTGTTTGGTCAACCGATTCCTGCCGCCGCGCAGGAACCGGCCCCTGCCGAGGGGCTGGACGTGGAAAAGTTGATCGAGCAATTACTGCCCCAGGCCAACGGCCGGCTTCACGCGGAAGTCATTGCCGCCGTCGAGAAACTGCTGTTCGCCAAGGTGCTTCGGCATGTTCAAGGCCACCAGACAAGGGCGAGCGAACTCCTCGGACTCGATCGCGCCACCCTGCGCAGCCGCCTCCGATCGCTCGGGTTGATGGCTGACAAGCCGGGTTAGCCGTGACGCGGAGTCCTCGGAGCGGATCGCGTGGCGCGATGACGCCGGACGCGCTCCGCTCGAAGACTCGCGTCGCGGCTAACCACAGATGAAACCACGCGGATTCCCGAAACGCGGTTAAACCCGCACATCCCCTCTGGTCGAAGTAATCCAACGAACCGGTCATGGCCGCCGAAAAAGCAACCGCGCTCGTCCTGCGCACAACCGACTGGAGCGAGACGAGCCGCATCGCCACGCTCTGGACGCGCGAACTGGGCAAGGTGCGCGTTCTCGCCAAGGGCGGACGGCGGCTGCGCTCCAGCTTTGAAAATGCTCTTGATTTACTGACGCTCTGCAGTATCGTTCTGCTCCGCAAATCATCCGGAGGACTCGACCTGCTGACGGAAGCGCAGGTGATTCAGCGCTTTCCGGGTCTGAGCCTGCATCTGCCAGCCCTCTATGGCGCGTACTACGTCGCCGAGTTGCTGGAAGCGGGAACTGAGGAACACGATCCGCATCCGATCCTGTTCGATCGCGCGGTCGAGACGCTGAGAAGTTTGAGCCAGGCGAAGGACGACACGACAGCCGTTCGACCGAGCTTGCAGGTGATGCGCTTCGAGATGCAGTTGATGGACGAGGTCGGCTACGCGCCGGTCCTGGCCGGCTGTGCGAGTTGCGCGGAGACCGTCGATGAGGAGCGGCCGGTGTTCAGCGTCGAGGCGGGGGGTCTGCTTTGCATCGAGTGCCGGGCACTGCATCGCGATCGTCAATGGCTGTCGATGCCATGCCTGGATGGGCTGCGAAAGTTGGCGGATGCGGGGGAAGAGTGGAGGATGATCGGACGGGTCGATGGCGACTTGCGCCGCGTCCTGGGACAGTATGTGACGTATCGGCTCGGACGCCGGTTGCGGATGCTGTCTTACCTTGAGGGGTTGACCGGAGATCCGGGAAAAGGGAGCTAGAGGACGTGACTACCCAACCGAGACAGGGAGGTTTCGGAACCCGGAAACGCCGGCTGCTCCGCGTATTGCTCGCGAGCGTGCTGGGTTGTACGGCCTGCTCAGGCTGCACGACGACGGGCATGTGGACGCCCGCGCCTCCGCCTCCTCCCGCCGAAAGCCTGGTTCTGCGCGGCGACGGCTTCTCCCCGGAGAAGCCGCCCGAGAAAGGCTCGGCGGCAGCGAAACTCGCCGGAGCGCACGAACTGTTCCGGCGCGGGGAGTATTCCGCCGCCGGCGATCTGTTCCACTCGCTGCGCGACAAGAAGCCCGATTCCGAAGCGATCAATAATGAGGCGACCTTCTACGAGGCGGAATGTCTGCGTTTGCAGGCGCGCTATCCCAAGGCGGCCGACACCTATTCCGCCCTGCTCAAGCAGGCGCCGAACAATGCATTCCACGATCAGGCCGTGCAGCACATCTACGAGATCGCCAACTACTGGCTGGAAGATACGCGCCAGCGCATGAAGCAGACGCAGGAGAAACGCGACAAAAAACGCTTCTTCGTCGATCAGCAGTTCTTCCACTTCGACAAGACGAAACCCCTCGCCGACGAGGAAGGACGCGCGCTCGAGAAACTGGAACAGGTTAGCTACAGCGACATTACCGGAAGTCTCGGCTTCGGCGATCGCGCCCTGTTCTACGCCGGAGCGGTCAAGTTCTTCAACGAGGACTACCGCGAGGCGGACCACTTCCTGTCGCAGGTCCACGAGCACTTTCCGAACAGCCCGCTGGCCCCCGACGCCATTCAACTGGCCATCATCGCCAAGACGCTCGCCCCCGGCGGCGCCGACTACGATGGCCGCAAGGTCGCCGAGGCACGCGCCCTGGTCGATATCGCTCTGAGCAAATACCCCGAGTTGAAGGCCCAGAAACAACAGTTCCTCAACGAGAAGCTGGAAGGCATCAATCGGCATCAGGCGGCGAAGGACCTCGCGGTCGCCGATTTCTACATCCGCACTCATCACGAAGGCTCGGCCTGGTTCTACTATCGTCTCGTGGAACGGCGCTATCCGAACACCCCCGAGTCGAAACAGGCCTCGGAGCGCCTCGCGGCGCTGACGGTCAAGCTGCAAAAGCAGGGCAAGCCGCTGCCGAACGAGACGGCCGAGCCGGAACCGCCGCCGCGCCAGGAGACGGCCGCGGAGCCGCGCCGTGTTCCGCAGTTCGACGTCGGCCCGCCGCCTGGCCCGCTGCCGCCGCAACTGGAATCCGGCAAGGGGCCGCGCTGAGAGAGGTTCGAGTTCACTGCTCGAGGCGCGACGAGTTCACTCGCCGCGCCTCGAGCGGCCGGGGAGACGAGGCATGTTGATTCGTCAACTTCCTTCACGACGGCTCGCTCTCGCGGGACTGGCCTGTTTCGTCGCGCTTCTGCCGGCGTGTACGCAGGGCGGCAACTTCACCGTCCTCGGCTACACCACCAAGCCCAACTACAACACCGACTATCACACGGTCTATGTCCCCATCTTCAAGAACCGCACGTTCCGCCAGGGGATCGAGTTCGACCTGACGAGAGAGGTCGTGCGCCAGATTCAGTTGAAGACGCCCTATCGCGTCGTCTCCTGCTGGCAGGATGCCGACACCGAGTTGAGCGGCAACATCACCCTGGCCAACAAGACCATCCTCAATCGCAACCAGTTGAACGAGATTCGCGAGGCCGAGACGACGCTGGCGGTCGAGTTAATCTGGCGCGACCTCAAGACCGGCGAGATCCTGTCCCGCCCGAAGAAGGTTGACGGCGCGCCCCTGCTGGCCCCGCAGACGCCGGGCCTCCCCGCGATCACCGGCAATCCCGACGACATGGCGCTCTTCGCTCCGCCTCCGCCTTTGCCGGGAGAGAAGGCGCTTGCTTCCGCCGTCGTCGTCGCCAGTTCGGTGGCTCACTTCATTCCCGAACTGGGCGAATCGATCACGACCTCCTATCAGAAGAACGTCCAGCGACTGGCCATTCAGATCGTCTCCCTGATGGAATCAGCGTGGTAACATGAGTAGCGCCGCTTGCGGCTTAGCGGGTCCCTTGTTGAACCAACGTCGAAATCCGCTAAGCCGCAAGCGGCACTGACTGAACGCCATGAGTCTTCGCGCCGATCCGAAACATGACGCACTCTCCTCTCCCCTGGACCGTCCGGGGACGCACTCTCGACCTGAGCCGTCCCCTCGTGATGGGCATCGTCAACGCCACCCCGGATTCCTTCTCCGACGGCGGACGCTATCTCGATCCCGACCGCGCCATCTCCCATGCGCTCACTCTGCTCGACGACGGCACGGACCTTCTCGATATCGGCGGCGAATCGACGCGTCCCGGTTCGCTGCCCGTCTCCGCCAGCGAAGAACTGTCACGAGTCCTGCCTGTCGTCCGTAGTCTGCTCTCCTCCGGCCGATTGAACTCGGTGCTGCTCTCCATCGATACCTCGAAGGCCGAAGTCGCCGCCGCCTGCCTCGAAGCCGGCGCGCATATCATCAACGACGTCACCGCGCTGGGCGATCCCGCGATGAGCGAAATTGTGGGCCGATTCGACGCTGGATTGATCCTGATGCACATGCAGGGAACGCCAGCGACGATGCAGCAAAATCCGCATTACGAGGACGTCGTCGTCGAGGTGCGCCGCTTCTTCGAGGAGCGGTTGCAAGCGTGCGCGGATCACGGTATAGCGGCTCACCATGTCGTGCTCGATCCGGGCATCGGCTTCGGCAAGACGGACGAACACAACTGGAGTCTTCTGGCCCGTCTGGAGGAGTTTCAGGGACTGGGCCGGCCTCTCTGTCTCGGCGTGTCGCGGAAAGGATTTCTCGGCCGGTTGCTGGAGCGAGAGATGACAGAGCGGATGGCGGGCGCGTTGGCCGTGGGGCTCGATGCGGTCCGGCGAAGGGCCGCTCACATCCTGCGCGTCCATGAGGTCGCCCCGACGCGCGACGCGCTGCGAGTTCTGGCAACCCTGGCGGATTGGCGGGAGAAGGAATTTTGAGCGATCGGCTGGCGCTACTCTGTGAGTCGGTGGATACGAGGGACACGATCGAGATCGTCCTGCTGGCACTGGCGGTCTACGCGGTGTTGCGGCTGCTGGGCCGGTCGCGCGGCGCGATCCTGGTGCGCGGCCTCGGTCTGTTCGTCGTCGGTTTCTTCTTGCTCGCCCAGGTGGTGATCGCCAGCTTCGATTTGACCGTTCTGGGCCGCGTTCTCGATTACCTCCTGACGACTGTCCTGCTGGCTCTCGTCATCATTTTTCAGCCCGAATTGCGGCGTGGCTTGATGTTCCTGGGCCGCTATCGGCTCTTGCGGATGCTGGTCAAGGAACGCACCGTCACCGACGCGGACAAGCTGGCTCAGGCAGCCCAGGCGATGTCGGCGGAATGCGTCGGGGCCTTGATCGCCATCGAGCGCGAGGCGCCGCTGGAAGCCTTCGTCGAGTCGGGAGAGCGCCTCGACTGCGAGGTGTCGTCTCGGCTGATTCGGTCCGTCTTCAGCAAACGCAGTCCCCTGCACGATGGCGCGATGATTCTGTGTCGAGGCCGAATCGCGGCGGCGGCGTGTCAATTGCCGCTGGGGCAGCCGCCGGTGGGAGCGCACATGGGGATGCGGCATCGCTCGGCCGTGGGGTTGAGCGAGGAAACCGACGCGGTCTTGCTGGTCGTCAGCGAGGAGACGGGCCGCGTGTCGCTGGGAGTGAACGGCCGGCTCGAAGCCGTTCCCCACGATCAGATCGCCCGCCGTCTCG
>JBBRIK010000411.1:0-5698 GCA_038221045.1 Gemmatales bacterium | reverse complement strand
ATGTGGCCCTTTGCCACATCGAGGACACAGATTTCCGGCTCACCCGAGATCGCCTCGCGCGCCAGGGGCAGCAGGTAGCAGTCGCCGCTCGCGATGCCGAGGCCGGACGGTGCCCCCGTCGCGAGCTTCCACACCGTCTTGCCATCGTTCAGCAGGAGCGCCCGGCACGAATCCGCGCCGGCGATCAGCACACGATCCGCGATCACTCCGCCGACGTAGAGGTCGCCTTTCTGAGCGGGCGTCTGCCAGACGAGCTTCCCGTCGTGCAGATCGAGGCAGTAGATCGCAGGGCTGTCGGGAGGCGTGAGGATCACCCGACCGCGATGGATGATCGGCGCCGTGTAACGCCAGCGGTCGAGCTTGTCCTGCCGCGACTCATGGCCGAAAGCCCACAGCGTTCGCCCGGTAGCCGCCTCAACGCCGAGGACGACGCCGGCGTTGGTCGGACAGACGAAAATGCCCTCGGCATAAGCGAGATGGGCGGCATCGAGGTTGCAGTTGACGCTGTGTGGCCGGCGATCGCGAACGGTGACAAGGGTACAGTCGGATAGCACCTTGCCGTTCGCCGGAGCCAGTTGGAGGAGGCGCACGGCCCCGTCTTTTTCACTGAGGACGTACAGTTTGTCCTCGACGACAAGCGGAGTCGAGAGGAAGAACGAGTCGGCCAGGACGGCCCTGTCCTGCTTCTCGTCGGCCTCCCAGATCAGCTTTCCCGATTCGAGATCAAAGGCCTGCAGACAGTTGTGACGAACCGCGTGGTGGAGTTCAGTTCCTGGGCGAGGATCGATGAACATCGACCGGTCAGGGGGGACTTGCAGATCGTCGAGGGAGAAGACCAGACGTCCCAGTGTGCTACAGACGCCGCAGGTGGAGTTCTCCAGGAGGATGCCGGGATGTTTGCCTTCGTTGACGAACGTGCGGAGGGACCGCGCGGCATGCCCGGCGAACTTGGGATTCCCAAGCATGCCGTCGAGACTCCACTTCGAGGAGGACTCCCAGACCAACTCGCCCGCATTGAGATCCTCCGCCTTGTCGTTCCGCAGCGCGCGAGTGGCAACGTGTGCTTGATCGCGATAGATCGTCGTGAAGAAGTCCCCCGCGGCGTTGCGCGGCCGGGCCAGCGCGATCGGCTGTTGTGCGGCGAGGAGGGGCTTGTCCTTCGACTTGAGCGCGGTGAGTGTTCTTCTGATCCAGTCGCGGCCCTCTCCTTCCGCGAGATCGATCTTCCAGACGGGGTCGAGGAGAGGCACGCCCGCGGCAACGGAAGCATTGCGGCTGGGATCGCCGCGAAACATTGGCCAGTCCTTACGAGGGGAGACCGTCACCGGCGGCGGAGGGACGATCTCCTTCCTCAACTCCTCGAGTATCACGCCCGGTTTCGCGACCAGGGCGAGGCAAACGAGATCGAAACGCGCACGGTCGCCGGTGCGGCTCAGGGCCAGCGCCAGCTTCTTCAGCATTGCCGTAGACAGCTTGTCGGGGGCGATCCGTTCAAGGACGCGCCGCGAGAGAGTAGCGGCGCTGAGATATTGACGGCGTTCGAGGACATATCCGAGCAACCGCTCACATGCTTCCAGACCGGCGTCGGTGTGGAAGTAGCGGCGGACGACCTGGGCGTACATCCGCTCATCCTTGAACATCCGCCCCTGCGTGAGCAGGTCGACGGCTTTCGGGCCATACTCTCGCTGATAGAAGGCCCGCCCCTCGGCAGGCAGTTCGAGGTGCATCCGCGATGCCTCGGCGTGGAGGTTGATCGTGATATTCCTGTCCAGGGGAGGAACGCGCGCATAGGCGTCGGCTTCGAGATCGAGGAGCTTTTGTAGAAGCGTCGTGGCAATGGCCCAGTCCTTGCGGGCGGCGTGTTCGCGAATGGCGTCGAGATGGCTTGCGAGTTGCTGTTGCTCATAAGGCAGCACGAAAGGGGGCGCTTCCTCCTTCGTCTCCGCGGGAGCGGGGGAGCGAGTAACAGGAGCGCCGTCAGGAGCGGTGACATGAAAAGGCTCCGCGATGGAGCCGCGACACGCGAGCGTCGCGGCTCACTGGAGATTCGTGGACGCCCTCTCAGAATAGTCGATCGGCGTTGCTCATCACAATCTCCAAAGCGGAAAGTGACATCGTTGCGGGACAACCTTGTCCTGTGTGCAGGCGTCAATGCCACTCAGTTCCGTCCTTGCGTTCCAGATACTCGAACGACACCGCCTTGAGGGCCGCGCGCTCGAACACCGTGTTCTCCGTCAGTGTCCGGCGTTCCTTCACCGATGTGATGACGATACCCTCCCGGCCCTTGAATTTGCCGGCCCGCTCGGACCCACACAATGCCGTCGGCCCGGAGACGAATCGCTCCACGACCTCCGCGCTGTACGGACCGCGATACAGAATCGGCACCGTCTCGACGCCGTGCCTGTCGCAGACGGCATTCTTCTGATCGACGTCCAGGTACTGGCCGTCCAGAGTGATGTCGAAGACGCGAAAGGCGTAGTGGCCATTGTCGAAACCGTACGCCATGTCCTGCACGCCGGAGCCGAACAATTCGCCGAAGACGACGACGTCATGACGCGGTTCGCCGCCAAAGACAATCTTGTCGCCGACAATGTCGCTGGCCGCCAGGTCGTGGAGCAGATTGCGGACCGGATCCGTCAGGCACTCCCAGAACTGCGAGCGCACCGTCATCTCGTAGGTCTCTTCGAGTCCCGTCTCGATGCTGGTCCGCGTCCGCCGCAGGGTGACGAATTCCCGGCGGCTCATGCTGTTGCTGCCGGCCATCAGACGGAACGCGACCGCTCCGTCTTCCCCGGCCTCGCGCACCAGGCCCAGCCGGCAGTTCTTGCCGTGGATCTTCTCCGTCAGCACGACTTCCTCACCCTCCTGGAACAGGTCCGGGAAGTGTCGCCAGTTCTCCAGGGAGAAGTAGCGATGGAAGGCGGGATTGCCGCGATCGGACTCGCCGTCCTGCACTTCAGGAGGCGGCTCCCACTTGGTGATGCCCAGGAGTTCCGCCACGTCCTTGCCGATCTCCCACGAGGGATCGGCGGGCTTCATGATGAGGCCATAGGACGGAAACCCGCGCAGGCGCGCGACGCGGACTCGGCCGCCCGGAGGACGCTGGCCGGTGATGCTGCTCAGCGCCAGCGGCGACAGGTACTTCGTCACGCCCAGTTGATCCGAGAGCGCGGGCGGCAGGACGCTGTCCGGTGGGATGTAGACGCAGGGGTCGCCGGCCTTGAACTGATTCGTGCCGGTGTCGTCGTTGCGGCCGGCGCAGACCTTCCACCCCTTGATGGTGACGATGCACATACGGTCGGCGTTGGGGTGCGGCTCAACGCCGTCAACCCGGCAGACTTCGACGATCAGGCTGCTCATGGCAGGCTCTCTCCCTCGGATTCTCCGATGCTTCCGCGTCTTGCTTGCGTTTCGCGCTCCGGCGCGCGTCGGAGAAGGGACACGCCACGGCTCTGTCGTGTTCGCTTTGGCTGGCCGACACGATTTCTCCGTCGTATCATCTTCCTCCGGCCGAATCGCTCTCTCCCTTCAAGGACGAATCATGATCCTCGATCGGCTCCTCGATCTGGAGAAGACCCCTCTCGCCCTGCGTTACAACGATCGCGAGTACGATCTGGAAGGCTTCCGCCGCTGGCTCGCCGAGCTCGGCTCGCCGCAGGATGGGCAGCGTTTCGTCCACATTGCCGGCACCAAGGGCAAAGGCTCGACCGGCGTCATGATCGAGGCGATGCTGCGCGGCCTTGGCTTCCCCACCGCCTTCTTCTCCAGCCCGCACCTTCGCCACTTCGGCGAACGCTATCGTGTTGACGGCGTCCCCTGGACCTTCGAGGAATTCGAGGCCAATCTCGAACACCTGCTCGATGGTCTGCCCGCCCAGCACCAGCAGGTCCTCGCAGGGCCGCACCTCTATCGCACTGTCTTCGAGTTCCTGACGCTGCTGGCCCTCGTCGAGTTCCGCGAACGAGACCGCCGGCTGCAACGGGTCGATCCCGGCTGTCCGCATCAGGTCGTCGTCTGGGAGACCGGCCTGGGCGGACGCCTCGACTGCACCAATGTCGTCGATCCGGTCGTGTGCGTCATCACCGCTCTGGGACTCGATCACACGGCCATCCTCGGCGAGAAGATCGAGCAAATTGCGGCCGAGAAAGCGGGCATCATCAAGCCGGGCCGGCCCGTCATCGTCTCCCGGCAGTACCCCGAATTCTACGACCGCGTCTGGCCCGTGCTGGCTCGCCGTGCCGCGGAGATGGGCGCAACGCTGATACCCGCCTGGGAGTGCTGTCCGGTGTTGGAGGCGCGACCGCTCTTCGGCGGACAGATGGTCCGTCTGCGGCTTCCCGATGGATCCGAGGACGAGGTCTTTCTGCCGCTCAATGGCGTCTTTCAGCGCAACAACCTCGAAGCAGCGACGGCAGCGGCCTGGCATGTCGTGACGCAGTGTCAGGGGGATGCCACCGGTCCCGGCTTCCTGCACGGGCTGGAGAAGGTGCGCTGGCCGGGCCGTCTCGAAATCCACCTGACGCCGCGTGGTCAGGCCCTCATCCTCGACGGCGCTCACTGTCCGCTCAGCGCGCGGACACTGCTGCAATCGCTGCGCGAGTGGCAAGACACGATCCCGTTGCCGTGCCGGCCGCCCTATGAAGTCCTCTGGGGCATGCAGCGCGACAAGGACCATGCGGCGTTCCTGAAAGGACTGAGCGAGGGAGCGCCGCGCGAGTTCTTCGGCGAGATACACGCCTATCCGATTACCGGGTCGCGCGGAGCGGACGCCGAGTCGCTGGCCGCGACGGCTCGCGCCGCGGGGTGGACAGCGCGTCCGCATACCTCGAGCGCCGCGGCGCTCGACGCCGCGCTGGCCACGGGCCGGAGCGTCATCGCGATGGGGACGCTGTACACGATTGCGGCCCTGCGAGAACTGTGGACGTCGCGTCAGACGGCGAACGAGAAGGTGCATACCTTGTGATGGCCGCCGGCCACTCTCTCGACCTACTTTGCACGATCTCCTGCTACGCTTGCGGCTCGCTCCGAGCAAGGAGGTGATCTCATGACCGAAACCGAGTGGCAAGAGTGCGCTTATCCCAACGCGATGCTTGATTTCCTCAAGGACCGGCTCAGCGACAGGAAATTGCGCTTGTTTGCAGTGGCCTGCTGTCGCCGCATTTGGCCTCTCCTCATCGAGGATCGGAGTCGAGAAGCGGTCGAAATTGCGGAGTCTTTCGCCGACGGTAAAGTCAGCCAGCAGGAACGAGCAACAGCCGAAACCGCTGCGGCTGAGGCAGCAGTGGGCTTCAGTGGTTCAACCTGGTTTGCAGCGTTGGCTGCAAAGATGACTGTGGCGAAGAAGGTTCCTCTCACACATGTTCTGAACTTCACCCCAATCGACGATGCTTTTCAACCTGCGGCGATAGTGGTGAAAAGGCGCGAACAGGCTGGTCTTCTCCGGGATTTGCTCGGTCCTCTCCCGTTTCACTCTGTTCTCATCTCTCCAGAAAGCCTGTACGCGAACGGAGAGTTGGTGCTCCGTCTGGCTCGTAGGATCTACGAGGATCGCGCCTTCGAGATTTTGCCCCTTCTGGGCGACGCGCTGGAGGATGCAGGCTGTTCATATGAGGGGATTCTCTTAGAGCGTGTTTGCAAAAGGCGTTTTCAGGCTGTTTTTCTCGGGCGTAGTCGTTTGAGCATCAGATGGATCATGGCG
>JBBRIK010000410.1:0-5704 GCA_038221045.1 Gemmatales bacterium | reverse complement strand
TCCTCTGCTGCCGCACCAGCGAACACATGACGTGGGTGCCGCTGATGTACACTCAGACGGGCATCCAAAATCGCCATTTGATCTTGCCGCGCGTGCTTATCGACGACGTCTTGCGCGAGACCCGATATTCCGGCTCGGTCTACCTGCCCACCGGCTCTCCGGACGATGACGGACCGACTACGGCGCAGCGTATGGCCATCTACGCCGACACCGCCGGACCGCTCGCCCTCTGTGCCGCGCGCGACGCAATGGAGGAATCGGGCCTCGAGCCTTCAAGCGTCACGCATCTGGTGACGGTGTCCTGCACGGGCTTCGTGGCGCCGGGAGTCGATCTCGCTCTGATAAACGGGCTGGGACTTCCCGCGACGGTGCAGCGAACGCACGTGGGCTTCATGGGCTGTCATGGAGCGCTGAATGGGCTGCGCGTCGCGTCCGCCTTCACCGGGTCGGATCCCGAAGCGGTCGTCCTTCTCTGTGCCGTCGAACTGTGCAGTCTGCACTATCACTACGGCTGGGACCCCCAGCGCATCGTCGCCAACGCGATCTTCGCGGACGGTGCGGCGGCTGTCGTCGGGGTTTCGCCGCAGTCATTGCAGACCCCGGCATGGCGGCTCGTCGCTTCGGGTTCGTGTATCGTTCCCGGTACGGCCGACGCGATGGGGTGGACCGTGGGCAATAACGGCTTCGAGATGAGGTTGTCGAAACAGGTGCCGAAGATCATCGCCCGAGATGTGCGTCCCTGGCTGGAGTCCTGGCTAAAGTCGTACGGACTCTCCCTCGCCGACGTGGGAAGCTGGGCGGTCCACCCAGGTGGGCCGCGCATCCTCGAAGCGGTCGAGGAGGGACTGGGATTGCCACGGGATTCGACGCTGGATGCGCGCGCCGTGTTCGCGGACCACGGCAACATGTCGTCGCCGACGGTACTGTTTATCGTCGATCGTTTGCGCAGACGCAATGCACCACGACCGTGTGTGGCCCTGGGATTTGGCCCCGGTCTGGCTGCGGAAGCGGCGTTGTTCGAGTGAGGTGCTTGCGGCGTAGGCTGCTACGCCGCAAGCGGAAGAAGTGGAATCAACCGAGGAGCAGGCTCGGCTCCCAGCCGACGCGTTCGGCGGAAGCGCGGAGCTTCTCGAGAGCGCGGTTCTGGATCTGTCGAACTCGTTCCTTGCTGATCCGCAAGAGATGGCCGATCTGACGCAGGCTGTGAGTGCCGTTGCCGGTCAGGCCAAAACGCAGATCGAGGACTTTCCGCTCGCGCGGCCGAAGGTTCTCCATCAGGAACTGGATCGCTTCCTGACGCTCGGAGTTGGTCCGCTGCGTGGTCGATTCGTTATCGGGCATCGCCTCGGTGAGCTTGAAATCGCTGTCGTCGTCGAGGACGGCGTTCAGCGACACAGGCGTCCGCGTGGCAGTCTGCAAGTGCGTCAGATGTTCGAGACTGCTGCCGGTCCGGGAGGCGAGTTCCTGCGGGCTGGGCAGGTGCTTGCCGCCGTGGGCCAGGGCCTCGGACTCCTGCTGGAGCAGACCGAGTTCTTGCAAGTGATGCGGCGACAGGCTCACCAGATGACTCTGGCGGGCGACGGCGATCTGGAGCGTCTGCCGAATCCACCAGGTCGCGTAAGTCGCGAGGCGGGTGCCGTGGCTGACGTCAAAGCGATCGATGGCCTGCATCAGACCGCAGACCGCTTCCTGTAGCAGATCGGCGTAACTGAGGGCATGGTGCCGAAAGCGCTTGGCGACATGGGCGGCGAGCCGAATGTTCGCGGAAGCCAGCCGATGTTTCAGGTGAACGTAACGATCGTGAAGCCGGCGGAGGGGAGCGACGGCACGCGCCTCGTCGCCGCAGTGTTGGCGAATGAACTGGGCCATCGGCCACGGTTCCAGCGGAGGACGATGCTGCCGCAAGCGCGGGAAGGAGCGAATCAAGACCCGGACCAGTTCACTCTTGCACTCCCAGAAACCCGACAGGAGTTCCCGTTCCTCTTCCGGCGTCAGCAAGTCGGAGGAGAAAATGGTGGTGGGTGCAAGTGAAACAGCCTCCTCTTGTTGCGCTGGCAGGCGCTTGTGACGTCGTGGCTTCATGGCCGAATTCCCCTATCTTCGGTGAGGTTACTTCTACGCAGCGACGGCGACTTTAGTTCCACTCCCCAAGGGAATCAGGAAGGGATAAGTCACCGGATTTCAGGGATCCTTCCCGGAGCGAGCATCGTCCTGATTTGAGCGCGAACGGCCGGTGACGGATTTCACACCTTGCCGGAGTCCGCATGATTTCCTAGAAACAGCAAAAGCCTGTATGTTGTTACAGGCTTTGTCATGACCTCTTCGCCGTACTTTTCGCGAACTTTCTTACTTCTAGTACGTCCCGCAATTTCGTCACGACCGAGGTTATTGTAAAGTACGCACCCAGCCATATCAAGAGTTATTATCGAAAACTTCGACTTGTTCCCAACCCTGTTCATATCCTCGATTTGCGCTTCTCGAAGTCCTCCCTTGCGTCGTTCCGGAACGACTGGTCAGGCATCCACCACGACGGGAACCTGCGAATCGAGCCTCGGTCGATTTGGCAAGTCGTGATTTGTGAGCTATAACAAAGAGAAGGATTCCCTGGTTCATCCACCCCCTCAATGAGATGGAGCGTCCCCCTGTCCAGGGCGTGGGAAGGAGCCGATGTGAGTACCGACCAATATACCGTCCTCATTGTTGATGACGAGCCGTACATTCTGCCGATCATGGCGGGCCTTATTACGCGCGAATTCGAGGTCCTCACCGCGAACTCGGCCGACGAAGCGCAAAAGGTCATTGAACGCTGTCCCGTCGATATCATTCTGACCGATCAGCGGATGCCTCGCCGCACGGGCATCCAACTACTAGAGTGGGTACGCGAGCATTCGCCCAAGACGGTGCGTCTGCTCATGACCGGCTTCGCGGAGTTGGAAGACGCCGTCGCCGCAATCAACAAGGGGCATGTCTACCACTACCTGCTGAAGCCATCGCGCACCGAGGAATTGCTTCAGGTGCTGCGCAATGCCGCCGAGAAACTGCGGCTGGAGAGCGAGCGCGAGCAACTCATCGCCGAACTGCGCCGTTTCAACGAGGAGTTGGAAGAGCGCGTGCGGGATCGCACGCGCGAACTGGAAGAAGCGAATCACCTTCTTCAGCAGCACATGCACAAGTTGGAGATGCTGGCCCTGACGGATCCTCTGACGAGCCTGCTCAATCGCCGGGCGATCGACGACGTCGCCCGCAAGGAACTCCATCGCCATTCGCGCTATCCCAGCACGCTCGCCCTGGGAATGCTGGACGTCGATCATTTCAAGAACGTCAACAGCCAGTATCTGATTCCCGGCGGCGACGAGGTGCTGATCGGGCTGGGCAAGATCCTGGCCAACTCGGTGCGAACGGTCGATGCCGTCAGCCGCATCGGCGGCGAGGAATTCCTGGTGATCGCGCCGGAGACGACGCTGGAAGGCGCCCGCGTTTTGGGGGAGCGCATTCGATCGACTGTCGAGACGACGCCGATCTACTACAACGACGAACCCATTCACATCACGATCAGCGCCGGTTTCGCCCTGGCTGAGGCGGGCGTGGGGACCGATTACGATCAGATGAAGTTCGTGGCCGCGTCGGCGCTGAGCGAGGCGAAGAACTCGGGCCGGAATCGCTGCGTCATTCGCACCATTCCCCGGTCTCTCGATCAGGCCTGCTGACCGAAGACCGCCCTCCTCACGGCGTCAGTTTGACGCCACTCTCCGAGTCTCTTTTTCCTCGAGCAGCGTCATAAGCGCATCCGCCAGGCGGTTCGCCGCCTGGCGCGTGTCGCGCGCCAGACGCCACAATTCGCGGATCATTCCCGGTTGTTGCAGCAGTCCCCAGAGCAGACGCGAAATCGACACGCTCGCCCCTCCGAGGAGCGACACCAGGCGAGGAGAGAGGCTGGTCGCGACGTCGTCGGAAATGGCCCGCACTCCTGCGAACGCCATATCGTGCTCGTGACAGAATTGCGCCACAGCCGCGGACTCCATCTCGACCGCCGACGCGCAATGCTTCAAACCCAACTGACGCTTCACGTCGGGATCGCCGGCCAGACGCGAGAGGGTCAGCAGCCGGCCTCTTCTTCCCCTCCAGGCGGGACACGCGCCTCTCCATAGCTGTCCTGCTTCATCGACGATCTCGTCGGCCAGCATCACGTCGCCGATACTCCAACCAGCCTCCAGAGCGCCGGCGAAGCCCGCGCTGATGACTTCGCAAGGACGGGGCAGGTCGCTGTCGAGCAGCCAGCGCAGGGCGGCGAGGCATCTGTCCGGACCGACGCCGGTTTCAAGGATGAGGAGGGATTCGCCCTGCCACGCCGGACAAGGGGCGGAGCGAACCCGCTGTAGACGTGGAAAGCGCCTTAGGAAGGGTGCGGCTTCACGATGCAACGCAAAGAGGATGGCGCGAGACATGGTGGGAGCCTGTCTTGCCGCTTGCGGCGTAGCGGGGTTGCAAAGCCGCAAGCGGCGGAACCTTACGATAGTTGCCACATCAGCATCTTCAGGCTGTCACCCATCTTCTTGTTGACCCCCAGGGCCGCCGACGGCTCAAATCCGCAGTGAACCAGGCAATGCTCGCAGCGCGGGTCCTTGCCGTGGCCGTAGGCGTCCCAGTCCGTGTCGTTCATCAGCCCCTCGAACGTCTCGTGATGCTCGTCGGTGATGAGATAGCACGGGCCTTTCCAGCCCTTGACGTTGCGCGTCGGATTGCCCCAGGCGGTGCAGGTCAACTCGCGCTTGCCACCCAGGAACTCCAGGTAGATCGGCGACGACATCATGCGATACTTCTTCAGGATCGCCTCGGCCTCGCTGAACTTGGCGCGGATATCGTCGCGCGTCATGAAGATGTCGGCCGCTCCCTGCGGATTCGTCTTGTGTACGGCTGAGTAACCATAGGCCGGCGAAATCATGAAGCCATCGACGCCCAGTTTCGTCAGGTAGGCGTAGAGGGCATCGATCTCGGCGAGGTCCGTCTCCTTGAAGATGGTAGTGTTCGTGCAGACGAGGAAGCCCGCCTTCTTGGCGGCGATGATGCCCTCGACGGCCGCCTTGAAGACGCCTTCGCGCTCGACGCAGAGGTCGTGGGTCTTCTCCAGGCCGTCGAGATGGACGTTGAAGAAGAAGCGACTCGTCGGCTTGAACTCGTGCAGTTTCTTCTTGATGAACATGCCGTTGGTGCAGAGGTAGATGTGCTTGCGCCGCTTCAGGATGCCGCGGACGAGCCGGCCGATCTCGGGATAGATCATCGGCTCGCCGCCGCACAGGCTGACGATCGGCGCACCCGCTTCATCGACCGAGGCGAGACACTCCTCGACCGACAGTCTCTCCTTGATGGACTCGCTGTATTCGCGAATGCGTCCGCAGCCGGTGCAGGTCAGATTGCAGGCGTGCAGCGGTTCGAGCATCAGCACCAGCGGAAAGCGCCGCTCGCGATGAATCTTCTTCTTGGCGAGATACCCGACCATCGTGGTCGTCAGGCTCAGGGGAAAACGCATGAAAGTCTCCTTCGGGCCGCTTGCGGCGTAGCGCGTTAGCGCGCTACGCCGCGAGCGTCTCCTTGGCGAGTCCGATCGCATTGCGATAGCGCGCCAGCGCCATCAGCGGAAAGTAAAGCGCGTACAGATGGTACTTCAGATAGAACACCTTCGGAAATCCCGTACCCGTGAATGGTT
>JBBRIK010000409.1:0-5716 GCA_038221045.1 Gemmatales bacterium | reverse complement strand
GTTGTCCCGCACCGGGGCGTTTACACGCCCCGCTCGCCTTCTCTCTCATCCCTCTCTCCGGGAAAAGGAATGTTACCGAAGCTGCATCGTACGCTGACCGCTTGCGTTCTGTTCCTGGCATTCCTTCCCCTGGCGTCCCTTTCGGCGGCCGATCCGGTCCCCATCAAGGTCGGCATTCTCGGCCTGGACAACTATCAGGCGGTGGCCTTCACGCAGCTCTTTCACGATCCCAAGGCGGCCGGCGACCTGGCGGGCATTCGCGTCGTGGCCGGCTTCCCCATCGGCAGTCCGGATCTCGAAGAGAGCGTCCGCGAACTGCCGAAGTGGAGCAAGGACCTCCAGACCACCTACAAGGTCCCCCTCGTCGATTCGGTGGACACACTCCTCAAGCAGGTCGATGCCGTCCTCATCATGAGCCTCGACGGCCGGGCGCATCTGGCGCAGGTCAAGAGCGCAGTGAAAGCCGGCAAACCCATCTACATCGGCAGGCCGCTCGCCGCCTCGCTGGCCGACGCCGTCGAGATCTTTCGGCTGGCGCGGGAGTACAAGACGCCGATCTTCTCCTGCTCGCAGCACCGTTTCAGTCCCGGCTTCATCGGCATGCGCAACCATGAGGAAGTCGGCGACGTTCTCGGCTGCGACGTGTTCGGCGGCGCTCCGCGCGAGCCGCATCATCCCGATCTGTTCTGGCACGCCATTCACGGCGTCGAGACGCTCTATTCGATCATGGGTCCCGGTTGCGTTTCGGTGACGCGAGCCTCGACCGATCTGGCCGACGTGGTCACCGGCACCTGGAAAGATGGCCGGGTCGGCACCTATCGCGGCATTCGGAAGGGTGCGTTGAAATACAGCGCCACCGTCTTCGGCACCAAGGGCGTCGCCCCGGCCGGCATCTACGGCTATGCCGCCCCGGTAAAGGGCGTGGTGCCGCCCGGCCGCTACATGGGCTATGAGGCGACCGCCATCGAGATCGCCAAGTTCTTCAAGACGAAGAAGCCGCCGGTGAGCGCCGAGGAGACGATCGAACTGTTCGCGTTCATGGAAGCCGCCGAGGAGAGCAAACGCCAGAAAGGCGCGCCGGTGAAACTGGAGACGGTCTTGGCCAAGGCGAAAGCGAAGTGAGTCCCGTCGCTGATGAGCTGCGACTTCTAACCGCTCCCTTGCGGTCGCGGCTCGTAAGGTCGCGGCTCGCCAAGCATCACGAGCCGCGACCGCAAGGGAGCGGCTTCTTCAAGGCAGGGCGAACAGAGACTCATCCTCGGCCCTTCAGCGGAGAGGAAGGGATTCGAACCCTTGGTGGAGTTGCCCCCACACAGCATTTCCAGTGCTGCACCTTCGGCCGCTCGGTCACCTCTCCGGCGCTCCAAACTCAAGCGAATTCTACTCGTTGCGAGGAGAGTCGTCGAGTAGCCCCGCGAATCCTTGACGTTTCGTGGCCAGGCTGTTCCAGAGACTCCCTCATTCCTGGGACACGTTGGAGTGCGGCGAGAAGCGTCGTTCGCGCCGGCACGCAGGGACGACTCACTCGGGGACGGAGACCTCCCGCGATCCGAAAGAGCAGTCACTCGACCGTCACGCTCTTGGCGAGGTTGCGCGGCTTGTCCACGTCGCAGCCACGCAGCAGGGCGATGTGATAGGCCAGCAACTGGAGAGGCACCACCGTCACCAACGGCTGCAAGAACTCCGGTACCTCCGGCACATAGATGACGTCGTCGGCCCGCGCCGCCACGTCCTCATCCCCCTCACAGGCGATGGCGATCACCGGACCGCCGCGCGCCTTCACCTCTTCGAGATTGCTCATCACCTTGTCGAAGATCGGCCCGCGTGGCATCAGGAAAACCGACGGCGTCTCCTCATCGACGAGAGCGATCGGGCCGTGCTTCATCTCGGCCGCGGGATAGCCCTCGGCGTGGATGTACGAAATCTCCTTGAGCTTTAGCGCTCCCTCCAGCGCGACCGGATAGTGATATTGCCGGCCCAGGTAGAGGAAATTGCTCGCGTGAAAATACTTTTCGGCGACGCGCTTGACGGTATCGTGACAGTTCAGCGTTCGCCGTACCGCGTCGGGGATGCCGCGCAAGTCGCGAACCATCTGCGCCCCTTGCAAGCTCGACAGATGCCGCATTCGACCCAGGTAGACCGCCAGCATGGTCAGCACAGCGACCTGATTCGTGAACGCCTTCGTGCTGGCGACGCCGATCTCCGGTCCCGCGTGCAAGTAGACGCCGCCGTCGGCCTCACGGGCGATGCTGCTGCCAACGACGTTGCACAGAGACAGCGTCGGATGTCCCTTGCGCTTCGACTCGCGCACGGCGGCCAGCGTGTCGGCCGTCTCGCCCGACTGCGTCAGAGCGATCACGATGGTGTTGCGGTCGATGGGCGGATTGCGATAGCGGAACTCGCTGGCGTACTCGACCTCGACCGGAATGCGTGCGAACTCCTCGATCAGATATTCGCCGACGAGCGCGGCGTGATAGCTCGTGCCACAAGCCGTCAGGATGATCCGCTCCATGCGCCGCAGCGCTTGCGTATCGAGGTTAAGCCCGCCGAAGTGAGCGCTGGAGTCGGCGTCGGAGAGCCGGCCGCGCAGGGCGTTCTCCAGCGCTTCCGGCTGCTCGTAAATCTCCTTGAGCATGTAGTGATCGAAGAGGCCGCGGTCGGACTCGGCCACATCCCACTCGATGTCGCAGACCGCCGCTTCCACGCGGGTCTGCTCGGCGTCGAGGATCTGCCAGCTATCCGAGGACAGCAGGCACATTTGCCGATCCTCGAGATAGACGACTTTCTCGACCTGGCCGACAAGCGCGCTCGGATCGCTGGCGAGGAAGTGTTCCTCCTGGCCGATGCCCAGCACCAGCGGGCTGCCGAGGCGGGCGCCGACGACGAGATCGGGGAAGAGAGGACAGAGGACGGCCAGGCCGTAGGTGCCCTTCAGCACGGCGAGGGCCTGGCCGATGGCGTCGAGGTAGTCGTGACTCGTCAGGGTGAGCCAATCGCCGCGCATGTCGTGGAAATGCTGGAGATTATGGGCGATCAACTGAGCGATGACCTCGGTGTCGGTGTCACTCTGAAACGTGACGCCTTCCGTTTTGAGTTGGCGTTTGAGCGTCGAATAATTCTCGATGACGCCATTGTGAACGACGGCGATGAGTCCATCGCCTCCGATATGGGGATGGGCGTTGCCGTCCGTGGCGGGGCCATGCGTGGCCCAGCGCGTGTGGCTGATGCCGATGTTGCCGGGCGCGGGACGATCGCGCAACAGGCGCGCGAGGTCCTGAATGCGGCCCGCTCGCTTGCGCAGGTGCAGTTTCGAGCCGGTGAGTGTGACGACTCCCGCGCTGTCGTAGCCGCGATATTCCAGGCGGCGCAGCCCCTCGACGAGGAGACTCTCCGCTTCCTTGTGGCCGGCGTAGCCGATGATGCCGCACATCGTGTCCGTTCCTCCCTGAACGTGCCGATCTTTCCACGAACGTCGATTCATGCACATAATGGCGGAGGTAGTCTAACGGAGAGACCGGCAACGCAACAACGCCGATCTGGCCCGGAAGAATGGGCAATCTGCACGAGCCCGAAGCGCAAGCAAGGAACGACCCCATGTCCGACCCGATTCCGGTATTCAAGAGCGCGCTCGACTTCGCGGCCGGTCAGGCGCGGCGCATCCTGACGAAGTATCCCGGCTATCTGCCGATGTATACGGTCGAGGGCAGATGGGATCGCGAGAAGGACCGCTGGACGCACTGGAGCGAAGGCTTCTTTCCCGGCGTTCTCTGGCTGCTCCACAAGCACACGAAAGACAACGAGTGGCTCGCGCAGGCCCGCGAGATGAGTCATCGTCTTGAGCCACGGCAGAACGATCGCACGGTCCACGACCTCGGCTTCCTCTTCTTCTCGACCTATCTCCGTGAATATCGGCTCACGGGCGATACGAAGTTGCGCGACGTGCTCATCACGGCGGGCCGAACACTTGCTTTACGGCGGCAGAAGGGCGGTTACCTCTGCTCGTTCCTCGGCCCGCAATCGCTGTTTATCGACGTCATGATGAACGTCGGTCTGGTCCTGTGGGCGGCCCGGCACGTCGGCGACGCCGCGCTCTTTCAGGTCGGACTCGAACACAGCCGAACGACGGCGAAGTATCTCGTCCGCGCCGATGGCGGCACGGCTCACGAGGGCATTTTCAACGCCACCTCGGGGACGTTCCTCCGCCAGGCGACGCAGCAGGGATGGGGACCGGAGAGTACTTGGTCGCGCGGCCTGGCGTGGGCGATCTACGGTTTCACGGCCGTCCATCGTCTCGCCTCCGGGACGGCGGGAGACGAGTTCCTGCGGGTGGCGAAGCGCTGTGCCGAGTATTATCTGCGCAAGACGCCCGCGCCTTATGTGCCGTGGTGGGACTACGATTTACCTGAGAAGGCGCCGCGCATGTGGGACAGTTCGGCGGCTGCGATCACGGCCAGCGGGCTGCTCGATCTGTCCGAGGAAGTGCCTGATGCCGGTGACAAGGTCCGTTATCGTTCCGCCGCCTTCGCGATCCTCAAGACGCTCTGCTCGGATAACTTTCTGCCGCGAAAGAAGCCGAAGTGGGAAGGCATTTTGATGAATGGCGTCTATCACTTTCCGAAGAAGCTCGGCGTCGATGAATCGAACGCCTGGGGCGATCATTTCTTCGTCGAGGCGCTGGTCAAGGCGGTGGCGGGCAACTCGGACGCAGGCTGGTGATCTGTCTTACTCCCCTCGCCCCCGCTTCGGGGGAGAGGGGTTGGGGGTGAGGGGTTCTTCTCTTGCATGCGTTCCGCGCTCACCGAGACCTATCATGAAAATCGCCATTCTCAGCGACACGCATGGCCGATATGAGACCGTGGAAAAGGCCCTCGCCGTGCTGCGCGAACGTCAGGTGACGCACGTCATTCACTGCGGCGACATCGACGACGCCGACACCGTCTGGCTGTTTCACGGCCTGACGGTCCACTTCGTCTTCGGCAACTGCGACACCGAGCGTGTCGCCTTGCAGCAGGCCATCCACGGCATTGGTGAGACGCTGCACCGTCCCTTCGGACAACTGGAATTCGAGGGCGTCAAACTCGCCTTCCTGCACGGCGACGATCGGCATTTGATGAAGGAAGTCGTAGAGAGCGGCCGCTTCGACTTCCTCTTTTACGGCCACACGCATCACGCCCTGGAGCATCGCACGGGGCCGACTCGCGTGATCAATCCTGGCGCGCTGCATCGCGCCAATCCGAAGACGTTTCTGCTCCTCGACCTGCCCTCCGGTGAGACGGAGATCGTCATCGTTGAGTGAGTCATTTGGGGAACTGGAACTCCTCCTTGCCGTTGCGCGTAATCATCGCCTTGAGCGTCTTTTCGTCAGTCGTGTCTGGAATCCAGCGGACGGAGCCGTCGCCGAACGCGGCGTAGAAGCCGCCTGGAAATAGGCCCATGATCTTGGGCAGCGGCTTGTCCGCATCGAAAGGGATTTCCTGATCGCTGCACCAGGGAACGGTATCCGCCGTCTCGATGATGAAGATGGTGTTGCAGATCCCGTCGGGAAAGTCTATCGGGTATCTGATCTTCACGCCCTTCTCGAAAGCCGCTCCCTTGCCGACGAAGACTCGATAAGGCGTGTGCGTCGGCTCCTTGACGCGAGAAGCACCCGCGAAGACCTTGGGGCGAGCGTTGAGGAAGCTGCTGTCCACAGCGGCCTCACGGGGATTCTTGCCGC
>JBBRIK010000408.1:0-5718 GCA_038221045.1 Gemmatales bacterium | reverse complement strand
TCAGGCCACGATCTCCTTGACGACGTTGCCATGCACGTCGGTCAGACGATAGTGCCGGCCCTGGAACTTGTACGTCAGCTTTGTGTGATCAATGCCGAGACAGTGCAGCATCGTCGCGTGCAGATCGTGAATGTGGACCGCGTCCTTGACGATGTTGTAGCTGAAGTCGTCGGTCTCGCCGTGCGTGACGCCGGGCTTGATGCCGCCGCCTGCTGCCCAGATCGTGAAGCAGCGCGGGTGATGATCCCGGCCATAATCCGTCGCGGTCAACGTCCCCTGACAGTAGACGGTCCGTCCGAACTCGCCACCCCAGAGGACGAGCGTATCATCGAGCAGACCGCGCTGTTTGAGATCGAGCAGCAGGGCAGCCGAGGGCTGATCGACGTCCCGGCACTGGCCGCGTATCTGCTTCGGCAGTTTGACGTGCTGGTCCCAGCCGCGATGAAACAACTGGATGAAGCGGACGCCGCGCTCGGCCAGCCGCCGCGCCAGCAGACAGTTGGCGGCAAACGTGCCGGGCTTGCGAGCATCGGGTCCATAAAGATCGAGGACGTGCTTCGGCTCCTTCGAGAGGTCCGTCAGTTCCGGCACGCTTGTCTGCATGCGGAAGGCCATCTCGTACTGCTCGATCCGTGTCGCGATTTCCGGGTCGCCGACCTCCTTCAACTTGGTCTCATTGAGCTTCGCCAGATCGTCGAGCATGCGCCGCCTTGTGGCCGCGTCGAGTCCGGGAGGATTGGAGAGGAAGAGGACGGGATCGCTGCCGCTTCGCAGTTTGACGCCCTGGTAGCGCGAGGGCA
Organism: Gemmatales bacterium; assembly: GCA_038221045.1. GTDB lineage: Bacteria > Planctomycetota > Planctomycetia > Gemmatales > Gemmataceae > JBBRIK01. The sequence continues at coordinate 4,918 of JBBRIK010000408.1, read as the reverse complement.
GGAAGCCGCTGCCCCAGAGACGATCGTAGAGCGGCTGATCGTTGGGATTGCCACTGCCCTGCGAGACCAGCGCGACAAAGGCCGGCAAGTTGCGGTTCTCGCTGCCGAGACCGTAGGCGAGCCAGCTCCCCATGCTCGGCCGGCCCGCGAGTTGCGCTCCCGTCTGGAAGAAGGTCACGGCCGGATCGTGATTGATCGCCTCGGTGTGCATCGAACGGATGAAGGACAACTCATCGACGATCTTCGCCGTGTGCGGCAGCAACTCGCTCACCCACGCGCCGCTTTTACCATGACGATCGAAGCGGAACAGGCTCGGAGCGAGTGGAAAGCTGTCTTGCGTGGCGGTCATGCCGGTGAGCCGCTGGCCTCGCCTGACCGAGTCGGGCAGTTCCTTGCCGCGCATCTCCGCAAGCCGAGGCTTGTGGTCGAACAGGTCGAGTTGTGAGGGAGCGCCGGACTGGAACAGGTAGATGACGCGTTTCGCCTTCGGAGCGAAGTGGGGCAGGCCGGCACCCTCAGCGCGAACAGGGGAGTCCCCTTGAAGGAGAGTCCACAGAGCGGCCGCGCCCACGCCGGCTTGTTGAAAGAAGTGGCGCCGGGTCAGGTTGAGATGGTAATCGAGCAAGGGGTTCATCATCTTGTCCGCGTCGCGGGGAGGGATTCTCTTTGTAGTATACCCTCTGCCGCGCGATTGGTCAGCTTCCAACCTCGTCAGGGAAAGACCGATGACAAAATACCTTTTTGCCGCTTGCGGCTTAGCAGAGGAGCGCTAAGCCGCAAGCGGTAAAAAACCGGAGAGGTATTTCACCGACTGTCTTAACTGCCCTTGGGTGACAAGACGCCGGAACAACTAACCAATTTCCAACTTCATTTACTCAGCCCGCGACTGCTCATCGTCTCGACGGCAGCGCGACACGCAGCGCAGAGATGCCGGCATCCCCTGCTGAGTTCTCTCAACTCGGCAAGTCTGCCCCAGTAACTCAGCGCGTGACGGGCGGCATCGGCCCAGACGTCGAAGTTGTCGGCGGTGGGGGGCCGTGGCTCGAAGCGACGTTCGACGATGTTCGTACCCTGGGGCGCAAAGAGCATCGGCAGCATGTCGTACGCCGGTGCCAGTTGGAGGGTGTCGCTCTCGTCCACGAAGAAGGACAGGTTGCCGAAATGACGGTCGGTGTTGCCGATCAGTTGACCAAAGGTGTCCAGCCAGCGCATTCTTCGGGCATCCTCTTCGCCGATGCGGGTTTCTTCCAGAAGCTCCCGTGCCGCTTTCGTCCAGTTATCGTGATGGCCGAGGTACTCGTTGCCAAGGACGTAGAGCGAGAGAAGCCCTCTCCTTCCCTGGAAGCCGATTCGATCGAAGCGCTCGACTTCCAGGAAGCGAACCAACCCGACGTCGAATACTTGCGTCGAGGAAGCGGGAATACCCGCTTCGCGGACCTCTGACAGTGCCTCTCGCTCGCAGACAAGCAGATCTTTCCAGCGCCGTGTGACCGGTCCTGCCTCCCCGCTGGCGAACTTCACGAGGACGTGACGACCTTCGGAGTAGACCGCGAACTTGGGTTGCTCGCCCGCCGCGGAAGACCCCGGTTGCCCTTCGAGAGAACGAAGAGCCAGTTCGGGATAGTCTTCGCGCCGAACGGACGCCGGCCCGGCCGCGAGGTTGCGAGTAAAGGATTCGTCGCCCACGATGAGGTTGCCGACACAATCCTCACCGCGTCGGGCCAGAGCGATCAATCGATCGTCGTCGTTCCAGTCGGTAATTCGCCCAGGCAACTCCAGTTCCGGGTGGACGGTGGAGAAACTCCGGCCCATGTAACCCTGAGGGCTCATGTCCCACGCAAAAGGTGGCAATCCCGTATAGAGTTCGCCCGGCTTCGCCGTCCGCTCCAACCAGTGGCGGCCCTGTTCGAGGAAGTGCAACACACCATAAGGATGCACCGCTCCTGTCTCATCGATCCACCTCACAGGGACTCGTGTGCCAAGCGTCGAAATGGTGCGCGTCAGCGCATAGCGAGTCGCTCGCGCCCGTCCCATGCGACAAACGCGCTCGCCCGCCAGCGCGACAAGTCGCGATAAAGTGGGCGGGGAAATGTCGAGCAGTGACGTCAGTTCGCGCGTGCCAACGTCCCTTCGAGATTGCAACACGGAAACGATATCTTCGACGGAAGCCATGAAATGATTCGTGAAATGATTTTCGAGACTATCAATCTCGATAAATCGTATCTCCTCAATACACTTATGTCAATATGGGCAAATATTCGTGAAACGATTCATGTAGTCAAACGCGCTACGCCGCAAGCGTCCAGAGAAGAGTCACTTCGTCCCCTTCTCCAACTTCACGACTTCCCAGCGGCGCAGTTGTTCTTCGCCGAGTCCGCACGTCAACAGATGCTTCCCGTCCGGCGTCCAGGCCATCGCGGCGATTGCCCCGGCATGCACCTTGATACGATTCAGCTTCTTCTGCCCTTCCAGATCCAGGATGGTGACGTGTCCGTCCGGCTCGGCCACCACGAGACGCTTGCCATCCGGCGACAACGCCGCCAGATTCGCCAGCGTCTCGATCGTGGTCGGAGGGAAGGTCCAGGTCGTGTTTGTCACGCCGTTCCACACGATCAGCGACCGATCCGTACTCCGGAACACAAGGTATCTTCCGTCCGTCATCAGGAGTCGGCTTCCCATTCCCTTCAGGGGACCGTCGATCGACGTCAGATGCTTGCCGGTCGCGACCACATGGATGCGATGCGTGTACTTGCTCCCATCGCTCACGACCATCACCTGACCTTCCTTCGGCCCGAAGACGGCCGTTCGCAAACTCACGTCCGATTCGATCGTCTTGAACTCGTCCGGCCTGTCCACCGGAATGAGCAGCACCTCACGCAGCCGGGTCACGGCGAGCCACTTGCCGTCCGGCGAGATCGAGACCGCCTTGGAGCCGGTGGTCTTGTTCTTGGGCAACTCCACCTGCGCGACCGGCTTGCCTCCCGTCACGTCCCAGACCAGCACTGCCGTTCGTCCCAGCAGATAGAGACGCTTGCCGTCCTCGGCGAACGTCAGCGCTCCTGGGATCGGAGTGAATCCTTCGGGAAAGGTGAGAGGGACCGGCTTGCCGGCTGACTGCCACAGGCCGAGCGTCACGTTGGTCTTACCCATGTCCGATTGCGACCACAGGGCCGCGAGGTGCTTGCCGTCTGGAGCGATGACGAGGTGGCGCAACACGCCCTTGGGAGCCTTGATCGTATCCCCCTGCGGGAGCGGGTCCGGCACGACCGCCGGGCCGCCGCCCAGCCTCTCGACGTCCACCAGCATGATTCGGCCGCTGGCGGGGACGGCCAGTAGTTTGCCATCGTCGCTGAAGACGAGGTTGCTCTCATGCCACGTTCGGGCCAGCGGCAAGATGGCTCTGCTCTGCTTTGTCGCAACGTCCCACAGTTGGAGCCGGTTGTTCTCCAGCGTTGCCAACCACTTGCCGTCCGCCGAAAGGGCGATCGAGGACGGAGCGGCCATCCGCGGCAGCGCACCGGTCTTCCTACCCGTCCGCGCATCGTACAACTCGACGGAGCCACCCAGAAGCACGGCGATCAACGAACCGCGCGGCGTACACGAAACTTCGCCCGGCCTGAGCGATACCAACTGGCGGTCTTTCAGGTCCCAGGCACTCTCGGGGAACTGAAGCGATCCGGAGGGAGGGAAGACCACGTCCTTGCCGTCGCCGGAGAGCATCGCGACCTGCGAGACGTCCGGGAACGGGATGCGTCTCTCGACCGGCACGAGGCCGCTCAGGTCGAAGACCTTGCCGCCCTTGCCCGTTGGGACCACGAGCGTCTTGCTATTGGGGCTGAAAACGAGAGCGCGAGGCGTGACGATGGGTCCGTTCGGTTCCATCAAGGAGAGCGTATGGACGACGGCCCCGGTGCGCGGATCGCGCAGGCGAACGACCCCCTCACCGCCGCACGTCGCCAGCAGTTTGTCGCTGGGGGAGAAGGCCGGCACGCGCATCGTCGCGAAGTGGACTCCGGTCCGCGTCGTCACAGGCTGGCCGGTCCGCAGGTCCCAGATGCGCAGGGCCAGATCGTCCTCGCTCAACGCCGCGAGGCGTTGGCCATCCGTCGACAGGGCGATACCCTTCACTCCGCCGAGGTTGGCCGGCAATGTCAGCTCGGCCGTTCCCAGCCTGTGAGCCAGGCCGAGCAGATCGCGATCCAACCCGCGTCGCGGCTCCGGCGGCGCGGCCGTGGGATGGGCCATGACCTGGGACACATCCCAGAAGGTGACGCTGTCCCCCGCCGTGACGAGGAGCGAAGTCCCATCCGCGGAGTAAGCCAGGCCGCGAATGGGGCCGGCAGAATGGAGAAAGCCGCGTCCGAGGCCCCCATTCAACTCGAAGAAGCAGATGCGTCCGTCCTGCGTGCCGGCAGCCGCCATGCGGCCATCCTTCGAGGCAGCGAGACAAACGGGCTTGCTGGGGACAGTACGGCTCCAGATCTCGGTCCCGTTGAGAGCGTTCCAGTAGCGAACGGTGCTATCGGCCCCACAACTGAGGAACGCTTTCGATCGTCCGGCAAACGTCAGCGCGGTAATGAAATCGCGATGGTTCTCGCATACGCCCAGGGTCTGAGCTTTCTCGTCCCAGACATTGATCGTGTGAGCAAACGATTGTCCCGCGAGCAAGTTGTCCGCGCCAAAGGCGAAGGGGCCGAAGCCAAATAGACGAGCGTCTTTCGCTCCGAGTTGCTGACCCGTGCGCGGATCGTACAGCAGCGCGCCGTGCTCGTCCGCCGTCACGAAACGATCGCCGTCCGGCGACAACGCTCCCTTCCCCTTGTGGGGGGTGGTGACGGGGAGCAGCTGACGAGTGTTGACGTCCCAGACCTGAAGCCGATTGGCACCGCTGATGTAGAGACAGCGTCCAGCGCGGTCG
>JBBRIK010000407.1:0-5723 GCA_038221045.1 Gemmatales bacterium | reverse complement strand
ACGATGGTTTCCGCCTGATCGAGGTCGGCCGTCATGAGGTCGAACCCGTCGATGCACAGGCGCGGCAACACCGGCCAGCGCTTGCGCACGAGGTTGACGCGCTCATTGCGAGCTTCGAGGAGCAGCACCTCGAAGTCGTTGAACACCTCGCGGAACGTGTTGGCCTGCACGCCTCGCAGGGCCGGGGCGCGCGGTGCCAGACCGGGAAGGACAGTGAGCGGAGCGAAACCCGTGCCGCCGGCCGGCTGTAGGGATGCTCCGGCGAGACGGGCGATCGGCTGGGCTTCGTGGACGCGCAGGCTCTGCTCGAAGCGGCCGACCTCGATCTCGAAAATGATCTCGGCCAGCCGCTGCGTCAACTCCGGCGGGATCGGCTTGTTGTTGCCCTCCAGTTCATCGCGCCGTGCCTGGAGGAGCCGGCGTTCGGCCCGGGCGCGCGACAGTTGCTCGCGAACCTCGACGGCTGAACGCTTTGCCCAGACGTCCCAGCGGCGCGGGAAGCTGGTGCGGAACGACGTTCCCTGAACGACCTTCGACGTGTCGGCCAGTTTCCGCAGAGCCAGGCGGAGCGTGGCCGGCTCGTCCAGTTCGTGCAGGGCGGTCGCCTCCTTGCGCACCTCGTCGAACTCGTCGATGATTCTCTCGAAGGAGCGCAGCATCTCGCGCTGCGAGGCGACGGGAGCGTTGTCCAGTTCGAGCGGCAAGTCCGACGGGACGCCGAGTTGCAGCTTGAACTGATTGATCGAATCGCGCAGGGACTGGTCGCGCTGATAGGCGCTGCTGCGTCCTTGCAGCAATTGTTGTTCGACGCGATCGACCTGGAGTTGAGCGAGGTCGCCGCCTTCCTTGAAGCCTTCAAAGAGGAGCAGGATTCGTTCGAGAGCGGCGACATTCTGCTTTTCGTTCTCCAGCAGCGTCGAGTTGAGGACGACGGGCAGATAGCCGGCCGTCGGAGCGAAGCCGGTCTCGGGCAGGTTGAGGAGCGTGCCGCGATTGGGCCGAATGGCCGCTCCCGCGGCGAAGGTGTTGGCGATGAAGGAGGCCGGCTGATTGCGAAAGCGCGCGGTACCGACGGAAATCGCCCCGATGTCGGCCCCGGCCGCGATGGCGACGAAGAACTGTTCGCGGAAGCGGGCGTAGTCGCGAATCTCGTAGAGCAGCGTTCGCTCGGTGAGGGTGAGCGGTTCGAGCGTCACCTTGCGACCGCCGCCGCGCAGCAGGGGCTGGAGGATGTCGAGATCGAGGGTCGATTCGCTGATGGTCCGGGGAACGGCCTTGTTGGCCATCTCGACGACGGTGCGATTGGCGAACTGGAAAAGCAGCAGCGCGCCGGTCGTGAAGAGCTTGCTGAAGCCGAGAGTGGTGTTGGCGACCCAGCGATTCGCTGGCCCGCCGGGATAGTTGCGTCCCAGCCGTTCGCGGATCAACTGCTCGGTGGCGAAGAACTGCGTCGAGAACGCGAATCGCTCGACCGTCACCGGCAGGGCGGTGAGGTAGAGGTCCTCGCGCCGATCCTGGAACTCTCGGCTATTGAAGACCCCCAACTCGACGGTCTGTTCCAGATTCAGACGGTATGGCTTCGGCGCGGAGCGCGACTCCAGAGGATCGCGATAGCTGGAAGGGGACGAAGACGGAGCGGGTTGGGGAGGTTTGCTCTCGGCTGGAGGAGCAGCGGCGCGGTTCTCCTGGTCCCACTCGGCGATCTGTTGCAGGTAGCCGTCTCCCTCCATCTGGGCGACGCCGGCCTTGCCGGGCTTCTGCGGATTGGGCGAGAGTTCGCACGCCGCCGGATCGTCCGGCGGCATCGGCGGACGATCGATTTTGCCGGCGTCGGCGAAGCGGGCGCGCGGATCGGGATAGACGTGGTACTGCTCGATCTTCCAGGCGGGAAAGCAGTCCTTCTCGGTGAGGAGAGCGTCCACCTGTTTGTCGGCGCGGTTGCGGAAGAACCGCCGCGTGCAGCCCGCGGAAAGCAGGAGCAGCAGAGACAGGAGAAGACACAGCGAGTTCGAGTGATGACGCCGTTTGTGCATGTCCCCCATCCCGCCGGAGTGCAGGCCGTAGAATCCGCAAGGGCGGCCCTTTCGATATCGGCGTCACTCTTTACCCAACTTGAGGGAGGATGGGCGAGCATGAAAAGTGCCGGGCCGCCGCTTGCGGCTTAGCGGGTTGTGCGCTACGCCACAAGCGGGGGAGGGAATGGTTCTACTTGTCTTTTTTCTGGATCAGCGGCCGAAATAACGGGGTATGCCGGTAGTAAACTTCCAACGTCAGCAAGGACAGCGACGTCTGCATGATGCGCCCGCCGGCGCCCGCACAGTGGACGTCGCCTCTTGGATCCCAACTGCCGTCCTTATCCTGACGTGCGATGAGAATGTCTCGCATCCCCTTCTTCTGAGCGGGTCCGTTGTTCCAGAAATCCCAGTACTCTCCGCCCATGTGGTGAAACGCCTGAGTGGCGTAGTAATCGCAATAGGCGTTTCTCTGAGCGGCTGGACCAGCATTCGTATGCAGTTTTTCCACACCCTTGAGGAGGTTTGGATTTCGGCGCGGTGTACCCAACTCCATGCGGCAGAGGAGGCCGACCGCTGTCATGGTCGGCGTTTCGGTCGGGCCGGTGTACCCGTAGCCGCCGCCGTCCGGACTCTCACAGGAAGCGATCCAAAGTTCCGCACGCTTCAACGCCGCGTTTGGCACATTCAACCCCGCGGACTGGGCGGCCTTGAGGGCCTGCAAGTGCCATCCTGTCACCGAGGTATCGCTTCCCTGGCGCGGCTGATAGCGCCAGCCGCCGCCCTTGAGATCCTGAGCGGCGATGATGTAGTCGATCGCCGTCTGGGCGGGCTTCTTCAGCATGGGGTCGCCTGTCAGCGCGTAGGCCTCACAGAGCGCTATCGTCGCAAGCGGATGGGCGTACATCCCGCCAGGGAAGTCCCCAGCCTTCCCCTGGTTCTGCATGAGGTAGTTCAGCCCATTCTTGACGGTCTTCACATAGCGATCGTCTTCCACGACTCCGCTCGGTCTGTCCGTGATGCCTCGCGCCAGAAACGGCAGTAGGCCGAATGCTGCTCCTGCCGTGTCGTTCCTCTGGCCCTTGCCTGTCGATTTATCGTTGAAATACTCTTTGTCGTCGAACTGCTTGCGTGCATGTTCCGAGAACTTTTCGAGCGACCAACTTCCATCGGGCGCCTGGTGCAGGGCCAGCCAGTCCAGCCCTTTCTCGACCGCAGCCTCGGACGCCTTGCTGCCGCCGAACTGTTGAACTGCCTTCGCGCGTTCCTCGCCGGTCCGGTTCGCGTATCGCGCGGCGATCTTCACCTTCGACGGATCTTTTACCGGCTCGTCACCAGCGGGACGACCCGCGGATTGCTGTAGGGTCCAGTCGGTCAGAAGGGAGAGCGCGACCAGCAGGGCGGCGAGAAAAGTGCCTCGGCCACAGCGAGAGAATGTTGGATGCATCAGAATTCCTCGAAGAAGGGAGCCAGGCGAGTCCGCCCTTGATGTGGGTCAGTCCGCTCAGAGTGTCAATCGATGATCTTGCTGAGCGGATACTCGACGATACCGCGCGCGCCGCCGGCCTTCAACTGCGGAATGATGTGCCGTACCGTGTTCTCGTCGATGATCGTGTTGACCGCGACCCACTGCGCATCGGACAGCGACGAAATCGTCGGGTTTTGTAGAGCCGGCAGGATCGCCAGCACCTTTGCCAGATCGTCCTTCTTCACGTTCATCATCAGACCGACCTTGCCCTCGGCCGCCATCGCGCCCTGGACCATCAGCACCAGGTCGGCCATCTTCTGCTTCTTCCAGGCATCGGCGTTGGCCTTCTCGTTGCAAATGAAGCGCGTCGTGCTTTGCAGAAGATCGCAGACGATGCGCAGGTTGTTCGCCTTGAGGGAGCTGCCTGTCTCCGTTACCTCGACAATGGCGTCGGCGAGCCTTGGCGGCTTGACCTCGGTCGCGCCCCAACTGAACTCCACATGCGCCTCGACGCCATGAGACGCCAGCCAGCGTCGCGTCAGGTTGACGACCTCCGTCGCGATGCGCTTGCCTTGCAGGTCCTTCACCGACTTGATCGGCGAATCGTTCGGGACGGCCAGCACCCAGCGGACCGGACGCCGGCTCACCTTGCTGAAGATCAGTTCCGCCAGCTCGACCACCTTGGCGTCGTTTTCGAGGATCCAGTCGTAACCGGTCAGCCCGCAATCGAGCGAGCCATCCTCGACATAGCGGGCGATCTCCTGAGCGCGGATCAGCGTGCAGTGAATCTCGGGATCGTCGATCGACGGATAGTAGGAACGGCTGGCGAAGGTGATCTTGTAGCCAGCCTTGCGGAACAGGTCGGCCGTCGCCTCCTGAAGACTGCCCGCCGGGATGCCGAGTTTGAGAATTTGATCGTTCATCGCTTGTAAACCGTCTTCGGGTCAAACACGCGCTCGGCGATCACCTTCAACGCATCGCCTTCGAGCTGGCGGAAAAAGCAACTCTTGTAGCCCTCGTGACAGGCCGCCCCGCCGATTTGATGGACCTTCAGGAGGATGGTGTCGGCGTCACAATCGAGGAAGACGCCCTTGACCTCCTGCACGTTGCCGGACTCCTCGCCCTTGCGCCAGAGCTTGTTGCGGCTGCGGCTGAAATAGACGGCCCGGCCCGTGCGCAGCGTCTCCTCGAACGCCTCCTTATTCATCCAGGCGAGCATCAGCACCTCGCCCGTCTCGGCGTCCTGGGCGATGGCCGGCACCAGGCCGCCGGACTTGTCGAAATCCACCACGGCTCCGCTCCTGGATCAGGGGTATTCGATCAGACTGAAGATGGGGTAACCCGCCAGCTTGTCGCGCCCATTGAGAAAGCGTAACTCGATCAGGAAGGCGCAACCGGCGACGACGCCGCCCGCCTTCTCGATCAGCTTCGCGCCCGCCTGCATGGTGCCGCCGGTCGCCAGCAGATCATCGACGATCAGCACGCGGGCGCTGGGTCGGATGACGTCCTCGTGGACGTGCAGTTCGGCGCTGCCATACTCGAGTTCGTACTTGAACGAGTGCGTGCGATAAGGCAGCTTGCCGGGCTTGCGCAGCGGAATGAGCGGCTTGCTCAGTTGCAGGGCCAGCGGCGCGGCAAAGAGGAACCCGCGCGCCTCGGCGGCGGCGATGGCGTCAATGGATTGCGGCCGATAGTGGGCCGCGAACTGGTGGATGGCATGGCGGAACGCGTCGGAGTCCGCCAGCAGAGGCGTGATGTCCTTGAAGAGGATGCCCGGCTTCGGGAAGTCGGGAATGTCGCGGATGTACGCTCTGAGGTCCATCGTTTGGCTCCTTGTGTTGCGCAGGATACGGATTCATTTTCAGAGAGGCAACCGCATGAGCCTGAGCATCCGTCGCGGCCTTCCCGCCGACACCGACCTCGTCGCCGACATGAACGCCCGCATGGCCCTGGAAACCGAGGGCAAGACGCTCGACAGGGCGACCGTCAGCGCCGGCGTGCGCGCGGCCTTGTCGGATTCCTCGCGCGGCCTCTACTTCCTCGCGGAGCAGGACGGCGTCATCGTCGGCCAAACGATGATTACGCTGGAATGGAGCGACTGGCGCAACGGCTGGATGTGGTGGATTCAGAGTGTCTACGTCAGGGCGGAGGCGCGGCGACAGGGAGTGTTCAAGGCGCTGTATCAGCATATCGTCGAGGCCGCGAAGACGGCGGGGGACGTCGTCGGCATTCGTCTGTACGTC
>JBBRIK010000406.1:0-5742 GCA_038221045.1 Gemmatales bacterium | reverse complement strand
ATTCGCCACCGCCTTGTGCAGCAGTCGCACTGCCTCGACCGCGTGAACCTCCGCCTTCGTCACGTCCTTCGTCAGCGGCACGCAGCCGGCCAGACACCATGCCGCCTCGTGCAACTGGGCCGGCGCGCCGCTCAGCTTCTCCTCCCATTCCTTGACGGCGGCCGCCGTCGCCGGAACATCTCCCGCCGCCAGCAGGAAGACGCACAGGTTGAGCCGGCTCGGAGCCTTGCCGCCATCGAAGCGGACGACCTCGCGTTGCAGTTCGATCGCCCGCGCCAGCTTCTTGCCGGCGTCCTGCGGGCTGGCGCGTTGGCTCAGCAACAATGCCCATTGATGCAGCATCGAGGCCAACTCGGCCGTGTCGGCCACCTGTTTGAACTGCTCGCGCTTCGCTTCCAGCATCGAGACGAACTGGCTGGCGAACTTCTCCGCCTCCGCCGTGCGTCCCATTTCGCGCGTGACGGCCAGACGATTGAAGTGACGATTGGTCAGCTCATTCCACACGTCGCGCGCGTCGAGACGCTCCGTGACGACCTCGGTCAACAGGTCGATCGACTCCGGCCAGGCAGCGGACGCCTCCTCGAAATTCCGCAGCGGCGGCGCGATCCACGCCTTGGCTTGCTCGTCGAGATAGAGCGCGCGCCTGCGGCGCACCTCGGGACTGTTGCGCAGTTGCAACGGCAACCCGGCCAGGGCGTCGGACGCTCCCTTCCACGCCTTCAGCGCCTCGGCCGGCTTGCCTCTCTCGCGTTGAAACAGCGCCAGAGTCTGGAAGCACTTCACCAGTTGCTCGCGATATTCCGGCACGCCGTCGTTCTCTTTCACCAGCCGCTCCAACAGCGACAGAGCGACCGCCAACTCGCCGACGGCCTTGTCGCGCTCCGGATGGCCGGGAGGAACGCTGATGAAGCGGACCACGGCCCGGTGCTGCTGGAAAAAGGCGAGATCGTTCCGATACGCGGTCGATCGGCTGTCGCGCCCCGGCAACGGCTCCAGCAGCGTCACCGCCCGATCCAATTCCTCGACCGACTTCTTCTTGTCGCCCTGCTGAAAAAGAGCGACGCCCCGATTGCCATGTGTGACGCCGAGCCGCCACTGGTAGTCGGCATTGAGTGGGTCCCCCTGATGTAGCGACTCGAACAACCTTCGCGCCTCGTCGAAGTCCTTGAGAGCGAAGGGCGTCCGGCCGCGGTTCTGCCGCAGGTTGCCGCGATGCAGATGCGCGTCGCCGAGGCTGTAGGTTGCCGCGCAGGCCTCACTTCGCCAGGTGTCCGCGGCGATAAGGCTCCCCAGACTGCTCCAGTCCCGTCCCGCCGGCGCGGCGACGAGAGCGGCCCGCATGGCCGGACTGCCAAGTCCCTCAGGATAGCGGCGGCGTGCTTCGGTCAGATGCGAGACGGCGAGAGTGAAGGTCTTCTCGGACTCCTCGAACTGTTCGCGGGCTTGCAGGACGATGGCCAGTTTGTCGGCGATGATGCCGGTGTTCCGCTTATGCTCGACGTTCTCCGGTTGGTCCTTGCTCAGGGCGCTCGACAGTTCCAGCGCTGCCTGGTAAGCGTTCTGCGATTCGTCGGAGTTGCCGAGCATCTCGTGGATGAAGCCCATGCGCCGCTGGGCGAAGGCGAGTTGCTCGCGGAGCAGCGGATCGGAGCGATTGTCGCGATGGAACCGGTCGAGGAAGTGCAGGGCGTCGCCGAGAAGGTTCTTGCGGACGAGTTGCCACTGCGGGACGCGATCGAGGCGCAGTTCAGCGACCTTGGTGAGCAGGCTGTCAGTGGCCAGCAGGGCGTCGCGGGCGCGCAGGTCGGCCCGGTGCCGATGCTGATCCGCGATGAGGGCGTTGCGGTCAGCCTCCTGGCGGAGACCGGCTTCGCGCACGGCCGATTCGCGCTCGCGTGTCGCCTCCGCCTCCTGCAAGCGAGCCTTCTCGCTCTGTTCGGCCGCGATGTAGACGCTGCCGCCGATGAGACCGGCGAGCAGCAGAACGAGCGTCAGCAGCAGGCACGCCGCCGCCGGCCGGCGCTGCGCCCACTTGATCGCCTTCACCCACCAGGGCGTCGCCTGGGCCAGGATCGGCTCATTGTTGAGGAAGCGGCGCAGGTCGTCGGCCAGAGCGCCGGCCGTGAGGTAGCGCTTGCGCGGGTCTTTTTCGAGGCATTTCAGACAGACGGTTTCGAGATCGCGCGGGCAGCGCGGCTGCAAGCGGCGGGGAGGCAGCGGCTCGGAGTTGATGACCTGTTGCAGCGTATCCATGACCGTCTCGCCGCGAAACGGCGGACGGCTGGCGAGCAGGTCGTAGAGCATCGCTCCCAGGGCGTAGATGTCGGCGGCGGGGCCGATGTCTCGGTTCTTGCCCTCGGCCTGCTCGGGGGCCATGTAGCTCGGCGTGCCAAGGATGGAGCCTTCGCGCGTGTGGCCAGTGTCCTTCTCTTCGAGGCGCTTGGCGAGACCGAAATCTGTAATCTTCGGGTATCGGGCATCGGGCATCGGAGATCGGGAAGAACCGTTAAGCTTCTCTTCTTCCCCATGCCCGAACCCCGAAGCCCGATGCCCGAGAAGCACATTCGCCGGCTTCAGATCGCGATGGACGATGCCCTGCTGATGGGCGTGCTCCATGGCGCGGGCGAGCGTCTCGATCAACTCGGCCGCCTGCCGGGCCGGCATCCCCGCATCCTTGCTCAGACGCTCGTGCAGACTGCCGCCCTCGATGAACTCCAGACTGAAGAACGGCATGCCATCGACTTCACCCACCTCGTAAATCTGCACGATGTTCGCGTGCTGCAATTTCGCGACCGCCTCCGCCTCGGCCCGGAAACGACGCAGGTCCTCATTGCCCGCCTGCGTCCCAGAACGGATCATCTTCAGAGCGACCAGGCGCCCCAGCTTCATCTGCCGTGCCTTGTAGACGACGCCCATGCCGCCGCGGCCCAGCTCGCCCAGCACGACGTAGCCCGGAATCGACGGCAGCCGCAAGCGCTCGTCGGCCAGGATCGGTTCCGTCGTCGGCATCAGCGTCGATTCGGGCAGATGCGCTTCGCCATGCCGGGTCAGCGGCACGGCCGTGTGTTCGCCTCCTTCGCTCAACGGCGACGTGTCATATTCCAGAGCGTTCCGGTGTCGTGCGGCAGGACTGGCCGGCCGCGTCGGGGCTGAGGTGAAGCCGGCGCTGTCTTGCGACGGCTCGTTCAGCGTCTGGTCGAGCAGCGATTCGCCCTGTCGAGGGGCTGTCCCGGTCAGCTTCTCGGTGCGGTCCGGCGGCCGGCTCGAAGGAGGTGCGGCTGACGACTCGCCGAGCAGCGGCAGGGTCTGATCGAGAAATTGAGACGGACGCGGCGCGACGGTTGGCAGCGGAGGCAGCCGCTTTTCGGCCGCTGCGGGAGGGAGATGACAGGTATCGGGGGCGGCGTCCGATTCGTCGAGGTGACAGGTCTGGTCCGGCTCGGCCGGACGAGAGTGGCCCTCGGAGAGACCGAGCGTGCCGTCGGAGGACGCTTCCTCGACGGGTGGAGCGGAGGAACCGAGCGTGGCGTGTTCATCGTGGGATAGGGGCGGTTTATCAGAACGCGGAGTCATGGTTGAGTCCCTTCAAGAATACGCAGCGGCTTCCCCCTTACTGTAGCAGGATGATTCGCGGCGTGCCAACCGCGGAAATGCGCGTTAGAATGGTGGAGAAGTCAACAGGAGGGCCGTCGATGCTGCGTTCCCCATTCTTGTCCGGCGTGCTACTGCTCGCCTGGACGTGTTCCGCCGCGCCGGCGCAGAACGACAAGGCCAAGGCGGACAAGGACACGCCCGGTCCGAAGATCGAGGCGAAGCCGGAACCGAAGCTGATTCCCTTCACGCAGGTTGCCGGCACGTTACAGCAGACGAGCGACACGGGCATGCTCAAATTGCGCGTGCCGACCCATCGCCACCATCGTCATCATTCTGGCCGAACCGAAGATGTGAGCGGGCGCTATCGCTTCTCGATCAGCGACTGCGTCTTGACGACGGTATTTTCGCCAGGAAATGTGTGAAACGACGTCAGGAATAGACAGCCGGGCCGGGCCTCGACAGTCACAAAGCCCACCGGCGCGACGGTCAGCCGATGCCGCGAGGGGAAACTGCTCAGCAGGCCGCGCTTGCTGCCGTCGGAGACAATCTCTTCGTGAACGTGCAGGAACAGGTCCGGTGACAGCACTTCCACCTGATAGCTCGCCTGATAGTGGATGCCGAAGGCGCAGGCCAACGAGGCGGAGTTCTCCTGTCTCAATCGATAGCTGAGCAGACGGCGTTTTTGCGGCAACGGTTGATCGCTGGCGGCGGTGAGTTCGGTCAGATGAACGTCTTCGTTCTCGAAGGAGATGACGTGGCCGGTGCGGGTGATGCGAACCCACACGTCGTAATCCTCGTGATGGACGCGGCGCTGCGCGAGGATATCGAACAACTCCGGGTGCAAGGGACGCCCATAGAGTTGAAAGATCAGGTTACCCACCAGAGGCCGAACGAGTGGAATAGTCATGACACACGCCTGCACTCCCTCCGACAGCGGCCCTCGCATTCGCGCTTCGGGCCAGGTTCGCTCAGGGGAATTATAGCGTGCTTCGCGAGCGTCACAACCCGTCTTCCGTCCTCTTGAAAAAACGCGGTTGACAACGGCTTGACGCTGGCTCCGAACTGGAGGATTCACCGTGCTCCCTCTGCTGTTCCTCACCTTCGGGCTCGATCCCGCGGCCTCTCCCAACTGGCGCGAACTGATCCAGAAGCCACACGAAAAGCTGCCTCTGAAGGACTTCGGGCTGAAGCCGCTGCTGGAGACGCCTGACGGCAAGAAGATCGCGACAGCCACCGAATGGGAGAAGCAGCGCGAACGCCTCCGCTCCGCCTGGCTCGAACGTCTCGGCCCCGCTCCGCCCAAACCCGACAAACTCGACGTTCGTCATCACAGCAAGCCTGAAGCCGGCGACGGCCATGAACGCCGTCTCCTGAGTTTCACTACCGAGGGCGACGACAGGCTGCTCGCCTATCTGCTGATGCCGGACGGGTTGAAGAAAGAGGAGAAGCGTCCCACCGTCGTCGTGTTGCATCAGACGACGCGCGACACGCTGAAAGAGCCGGCCGGCCTGGGCAAGAAGCCGGACCTCGCGCTCGGCCTGCATCTGGTGAGGCGAGGCTACATTGTCCTGTGTCCGGAGTGTTACATCCTCAAGGAGCCGGTCGGCTGGGCGAAGGGCCAGGCGGAGGCGCTGGCGAAACGCCGTCCCGGCTGGACGGGCATGGGCAAGATGACCTTCGACGCTTCCCGCTGCGTCGATTTTCTCGAATCGCTGCCGGCAGTGGACCGCGAGCGGATCGGCTGCATCGGCCATTCGCTCGGTGCCAAGGAAGTGCTATACGCCCTGGCCTTCGAGAAGCGTTACAAGGCCGGCGTGTTTAGCGAGGGCGGCATCGGGCTGCGGATGAGCAACTGGACCGATGCGTGGTATCTGACGGCGAAGATGAAGGAGCATATTCCGGCGCTGGAACATCATCAGGTGATGGCCCTGGTAGCGCCGAAGCCCTTGCTGATCGTCGCCGGCGACAGCGCCGACGGCGACGCCAGTTGGACGTTCGTAAAGAGTGTCCTGCCGGTTTACGAACTGCTGGGAGCGGGCGAAAAAGTGGGACTGATCAATCATCGTCAGGGACACACGTTCCCGGCCGCGGCGCGGGAGACGGCGTATCGCTGGCTGGATCACTGGCTTCGATAATCGGTGGTTAGCC
>JBBRIK010000405.1:0-5751 GCA_038221045.1 Gemmatales bacterium | reverse complement strand
ACCTAACCCCCCGGGCGGTGGGTGTTCTTCAACCCCCCGGTTTTAAAATTCCCGGGGGTAATCACCCCCCCCGCTCGCCAGTTCCGCTTCAATCTCCATCCAGCAGCGCCAGCAATCCTGGCTTCAGTCCGCTCAACTTCTCCTCCAGGGCAGGCAGCGCCGCCGCCGCCTCTTCCAGACGTCCGTCCCGTGCCAGTTGCTCCAGAGCAAACGCGGCGTCTTGGATCTCCGGCACGCCGAAATAGCCCACGGAACCCTTGATGCTGTGCGCCGCCCGCCGCGCGTCCGGTCCCTTGCCCGACTCGAGCGCTCGACGCAATTCCTCGACCATTCCCTCACAGGTGTCGAGAAAGAGACGTACCATCTCGCGCATCAGGTTGACGTCACCGCCGATGCGCTCCAGGAATTCCGCCCGATCCACGACGACCGTAGCCGAGACAGGGGCCTTGCTTCGCGCTCCCTTGGTTCCTTTCTCGAGCCGCGCCAGGGCGGCGAACAACTCGTCGGGATGCACCGGCTTGGCCACATAATCGTCCATCCCCGCCTCAAGACAGCGCTCGCGGTCCCCTTTCAAAGCGTGCGCCGTCATGGCGATGATCGGCACATGGCCGCCCGCCTCCTTCTCGCGCTGGCGAATCAGCGACGTGGCCTCGAATCCACCCATCACCGGCATCGATACGTCCATCAGAACCACATCATAGGGCGGCGACGCGTCGAGCAGCGCGTCGATAGCCTCTCTTCCGTTGTTGACGATGCGGACCCGGTGTCCCTGTTTTTCCAGAGTACGCAATGCAAAGCGTTGGTTGACGAGGTTGTCCTCAGCCAGCAGAATGTGTAACGCTCGCTGGTCCTTCGCAGCCTGGGAAGCGGGAGCGGAAACCGGCGCGGCGAGTGCGTTGCGTGCTGTCAGGATGGCGTTGAGCAACTCCGACTGTTTGACCGGTTTGGTCATGAAGGTGACGATATCGAGTTCGCGGCAGCGGTCGGCGTCCTCCGGCTCACCCGCGGAGGAGAGCATCATCAGCATCGTGTCCGCCAACTGGGGTTGCTGGCGAATTTCGTGGGCGAGCGTGAAGCCGTCCATGTCGGGCATCATCGAATCGAGCAGCACCAGAGCGTACGGTTCTCCCAGGGCGGCAGCGCGTTTCATTTCCACCAGCGCCGCCGGTCCGCTCTCAATCGCCGTGGGCCGCATCTTCCAGTTGGCCAGCATCTCCTGGAGGATAAAGCGATTCGTCTCGTTGTCATCGACGATCAACACCGCCAGTTCGTGCAGACTCTCAGGGGGTTGCGTGGAGGCCGATGCCAGCGGACCCGTCGCCAGGCCAAAGCGAGCGGTGAAGTGGAAGGTGCTTCCTCGTCCGACTTCGCTTTCCAACCAGACTTTTCCTCTCATCAACTCTACCAGACGCGACGAAATCGTCAGTCCCAGGCCGGTCCCTCCATATTGTCGAGTCGTCGAGGCGTCCGCTTGGGTGAACTTCTCGAAGATCAAGCGTTGCTTGTCGGGAGGGATCCCGATGCCGGTGTCCTTCACGGCGACATGAAGCCGGACTTCGCTGTCCGTTTGCGCTTTGACCGATACATCGACGACGACCTCGCCACGCTCCGTGAACTTGATGGCGTTGCCGACGAGGTTGATGACGATCTGTTGCAGCCGGCCTGGGTCGCCCGTGAGTCCCTCGGGAATCGAGGGCGGAATGTGACATGCGAGTTCCAGCCCTTTCTGCTGGGCGCGGACGGCCAGGGCCTTCATCATGTCGCCCAGGCAATCGCGCAGGCGGAAGTCGATCGAGTCGAGGCGCAGTTTGTGCGCCTCGATCTTGGAGAAATCGAGAATATCGTTGATGACGCCGAGCAGTGCCTCGGCCGAGACCCGGACCATGTTGAGGTACTCGCGCTGTTCGCGGGTCAAGCGGGTGTCGAGGGCGAGTTGCGTCATGCCGAGGATGCCATGCATCGGGGTGCGGATTTCATGGCTCATGTTGGCGAGGAACTCGCTCTTGGCATGACTGGCCGCCTCCGCCTGTTCCTTGGCCCGCCTGAGTTCTTCTTCGGCCCGCTTGGGACCGGTGATGTCGCGCGAGATGCCCAGGGTGCCGGCGACTCGGCCTGTCGGGTCAATCAGCGGCACCTTGGTCGTCGAGACCCAGCGGACGCTGCCGTCGGGCCAACTTCCCTGTTCCTCGTGGCCGACGAGCGCCTGGCCGGTCCGCATGATCCTCAGCTCGTCCTCGCGCGCCGCCTGAGCGTACGGCTTCGGGAAGAAATCGAAGTCGGACCGGCCACGGGCGAGACCGGGGTCCGACAATCCCAACCCTTCGGCGAGCGAACGGCTGACGCGAAGGAACTTGCTCTCGTCGTCCTTGAAGTACACGGCGTCGGGAACGTGGTCGAGCAGTCCGTGGAGCAGCGTCCGTTCCTGCGTCAGCCGGACGCGGGCAAGGTGCAGATGGCGGACCATCAATCCCAGGCCGAGCAGTCCCAGGGCGTAGACGACGAAGGTACACAGAATCGTCCAGCGCAGGGCGGTATGAGAGTTGGCGACGCTCTGGGGGTCTCGATCAGCGTCCGGTTTCGCCAGCACGTCGTACATCGTCTCGGCCCGCCAGTAAAGGTGCCAGAGGACGAGGGCGGTGCTGGAAGCGAATACGATCAGGAGCAGAACGCCTGTGGAACCCTGAAAAATCGAGGACCCTCGATCGGGTTGTTTCGTGGGATGAGTGTGCAGAGGATTTGTGGGCTGCATCGCAAGTTCCAGGAGTGCCCCAGTTCGATGACGTGCCAGGGCCGGAGAGAGGAGCCTGTTCCGCCAACCTCACTATACCCGAGATGCCGCCCTTTCAACAGGACGCACTGTAGCCGCGCTCCAGGGCGGCCAGATCGAGGTGCAGCGTCACGGCGTCGGCAACGAGCATCTGCAAGGGCGGAAGGGCGCTCAGCGTTGTCACCATCTTGACGTATCCCCGGCAAGCATCGCACGTCGCCACGCGATAGGCGGACTCCTCTCCTTCCACTTGCAGGAATCCGAGTTGTTCGTGATCGCGCGTTCCGCAGAGAGGACACCACAGTCGAGGCGCCTCCCATCCCTCCGCGCACAGGCCGCAGCGGAGAAAGCGCGTCTGATCCAATCCGCGAAACTCTCCCAGCAACGGCCAACTCCCGCACGTCGGACAGTATCCCTGTTCCCAGGGCGTTTTGCTCCGCAGGTCCGCCAGCGATGCAGCCAGGGAAGTGAAGACGGGGAAGAGGGCGAAGCGAAGCAGCGTGGCGGCGAGAATGGGATCGAGGCCAAGTCGTGCGGCTGCCTCGTGGATTCGTTCGGGTTCGCCGGCCAGCACTGCGTCGATCATCATTGCCGGTTCAAACTTGTCCTGGCGCAAAGCGCCGGCGATGGCCAGCGCTGCGCCGTCGCTCTGCTGCCGGGCGAGAAGATCGCAGGCGCGGAGCCAGCGTTCGCGAAAGGCTCGAAGATCGAGGGACACTGTCTGGCCGCGCAACAGAGGAAGGCCGTCGGCGAGCCTGGCCCGCGCCTGCTCCGGATCCAGTTGCAGGATCGGAGGCGATTCGAGTGGCGCCAGGTCAGGCAACAATTCGCGGAGCCAGGCGAGCAGGGGTCCGAGAGGCGCTCGCCCCTCGGCGAGGCGATCCAGTTCGGCCCGTGCGTCCTCGACGGCGGGGATGGGGCCGGATCGGGAGGTGCCGAACCAGCGTCGCAGGAAGCCGGCCATCAAGGTTTCCCGTCTTGTCTTGCCGCTTGCGGCGTAGCGGGTTCCAGGACCACGCCGCATGCGCCAACCAGATGCGCCACCCAGTCCGGCGTCAGGACCGCGACGCGCCAGTCTTCGAGAACGCTCCGGGCGATGGCGCGCGTCGGCCCCGTCGGCGGTCCCATGTCCTCGACGATTGCCAGCAAGGCCGCCTCCATCTCTTCCGGTTCGGGATCGAGGACGACGATCGCCTCCAGCACGCGCCGCATCAGATCGAGTCCGGCGCGGTCGGCCTGCTGATCGCGCGCGCGCTGACGAGGGGGTTCGTCTCCCGCCCCCAGCATCAGCACGGCGAAATTGCGCGGACGCAGAGTGTCGCTCATCATTCCACCGGAAGTTTCGAGCGCGGTTGAGTCGTTTCGCCGCGATTGCCGATGTCCGCTCCTGCCCCGCCCACCTTGCGGCCCAACTCGGGAGAGAACCGGCCGACAGCCGGCCCTCGCTCCAGTATTTCGCCCGGCGTCGTCACGACTCCAATGCGCAAGATCAAGCCGCCGACGAGGACGCTGACGGCCGCCGTCCCCGCAGTCCAGCGGCGATGCGGACCGATACGCACGAGAAGCAGTAACGGCAAGAGGATGCCCAGGATCAACGTCCCGAAAACAAGCAGGTTGCCGCGTACGGTCTGGAGGACCGGACCGAGGACGTCGCCGAGCGAGGCGAGAAATGCTCCCAGGATGACCAGTTCCAACCCCAGCGCAGGCATCTCGGCCGAGGCGAGCCGCGTCCGCGCCGCTGGCGAGCCGATCTTCTTCCAGTTCGCGATCAGGAGCATCATGGCCAGGCTCGTCGAGGCGGCGGAGGCCAGGAAGAGAGCGCCGAGCCAGGTGGTGTCGCTCCACATCGGCTGATTGCTCGCGCTCAACAGCGCTCCTGTGTAACTGGCGATGAAGAACCCGGCCACGCAACCGAGAATGTGAACCGGCGCCTGAACCCAGGCCACTCCGAGCCAACGTCCGATCCGGCGTTTGGGCCAGAGAGCGCCCAGGAATGAGATGAAGGTGCAGAGTCCGAACAGCATCAGTCCCCAGGAGCCGAGCGACATCGGCGACCAGTACTTGAAGGCGAATGAATCGACGAACAGCCCCCAGCCGGCGCTCGTCGTCGGGAAACCGGAGGCGAACGCCTCCTTCATCACCTCGGACTTGAAGAGCATGTGCCAGAACCGCTCCGGTCTATCGAGATCGATGATGAGAAAGACCGTACACAGCAGCAGGAGCGGGAAGGCGAGCAGATAGGCGATGCGCGTCAGGTCGCGATCCTCCTTCGAGCCGAACCAGTCGATGAGGATGGCGAGAAAGTACGAGCCGGCCGCGAGGCCGCCAAAGAAGAAATAGCCGATGATCCACACCCCCCAGCCAGGATCGGCAACCCAGAAGTTCATGGCTGCATCTCCTCCGGCGCGGGGCCGGCGGGGACGGGTGTCGCGTCCGATCCGTGCTGAGGACGCTCGCGGAAGCGGAACAGCACGCCGAGAGCGACGAGCAGACCGGTGAAGATGCTCCAGAACGTCGAGCGCAGGACGACTTTACTCGGCACCTTTGGATCGCTCGGCAAGCCGTACGTCTCAGGCTTGTCGAGCAGCAGATAGAACGAATTGAGGCCGCCGAGGATCTTGTCGTCAGCCCCATAAAGTTGGGCCTTCTCCTGCCCGTCCTTCTTTAACTGGGAGAGGCGCGCCTGAGCGGTCTTCTTGAGTTGCGCCAGTGGACCGAAGCGGATCGACTGCGTCGGACACGCCTGGGCGCAGGCGGGAGAGAGTCCGACCTTGAGGCGGTCATAGCAGAAGGTGCATTTCTGAGCGACGTGCGCTCGTTCGCTCATGTGGATGACGCCGAACGGGCAAGCGCCGATGCAGTCGCGGCAGCCATTGCAGGCCGGCTCCTGAATGTAGACGGTGTCGAACTCAGTGCGGATGATCGCCCCCGTCGGACAAACTTCGAGACAGGGGGCGTTGACGCAGTGCTTGCAGACGTCCGAC
>JBBRIK010000404.1:0-5775 GCA_038221045.1 Gemmatales bacterium | reverse complement strand
GGGACTGGCGAGTACGCACGAGGGCGGCGAGGCGTTGCTGGGGACCATCGAGGGAGGCAAGGCATCGGCCCGGCTGCTGCAAGAACGCGGCGTCGAGGGACGACTCAAGGCGGCAAAGATCAAGGACCTCAACCAACGGGTTGCGAAACTCACGGAGGGTCTGCCCTCGCCCGATCAGAAGATCTTCGACCTGATGCGGAAGCGCCGCGAGGGCTTCCTCGCGGCGCGCTCGGAGCCGGCATTGGGACTGAAGGTCTTCGAGAGGAGTTGTGCGAACTGTCATCAGATCGGCGGCAAGGGAGCGCGGATTGGTCCGCAACTCGACGGCATCGGCATTCGCGGACTGGATCGCTTGCTGGAGGACACTCTCGATCCGAATCGCAACGTCGATCAGGCGTTTCGGACGACGACGCTCAACCTGAAAAAAGGGCAGGTCGTCTCAGGCTTGCTGCTGCGCGAAGAAGGGGCCGTCCTGGTGCTGGCTGACAATCAGGGGAAGGAAGTGCGGGTCGCGAAGGACGAGATCGAGCAGCGCGGCGTGTCGCCGTTGTCGCCGATGCCGGCCAATCTGGCGGAGCAGATCAGCGAGACGGATTTCCATCACCTGATGGCATATCTGCTGTCTCAGCGCATCTCAGGGAAATGATTTCCCTCTTTCTTGCCGCTTGCGGCTTTGCAGAAGCCCGCTACGCCGCAAGCGGAAGAAGGGACTCTCCCTCATGTCCGCTGACCGGTGGTCGCCACGCGTTCCTGGGACCCATCCGCCTGAGATGGAGAAGCCGCGGGACTCAGACCGGCTTGCTGCAACTGATCTTCGGCATCCATTGTCTGACGCAGAAACGCCTGTTCGAGCAGAAGGCGCTCACGCAGCAACACTTCCCATTCCTCATAGGACAGCTTGACCTTCCGCACATCCGCTCCGAGGACTCCCAGGCGCTTCATGACCTCATGAGAAGGAATGCCAGTCGTCTTGCCTATCACTTCGTGGAAGATCGCATTGATGCGATCTTCCAGGGCATTGGCCTCCTTGGTCCAGGTGAGATACGCCTGGCTGAAGACGAGATGTTCCGTCAAGAGCGCGCGAACGGGGATGATGTCCGCTTCCTTGCCGCGCAGGACGAGGTCCGAGGGATGCAAGAGGAGCTCGAATTGAGGCGACCGAAGGACAGTTAGTTCGTTGGCGAGCAGGGTCGCAGCCGTGCCGCCCCCCAGGAGGGAAAAGATCCTGGTTGGCAGACGGAGTAACCAGTGGGCGCGCTCGCGCTTCGTAGTCAGGCCGTCTTTCTTGAGGATTTTCTCGACTCTATCGACGACCTTGAAATACTCCTTCGGATCGATCAGGACGGGCGTGTGGGTAGTCGTCCATCTGCGCCAGAGGTCTTGGAGTTTCAGAAACGGCGTGATGAGACACATGAGGATCAAGGTCAGCGCGAGGCCCAGAGTGTACGGATACCCCTTGAAGATGGCCTTGACCTTATCCATTCCCTTGGGTCGCTTCTCCGGGTCCACCAGGAGAAGCGTAATTGCCCCCACTCCAAGAGGTAACAGGACAACGGCGGCAAGCATTCCCAGGCGAACCCAGTTGGGATTGATTCGCTCGGGGAGGGTGACGAAGCTGAGAAGGAACGTTCCCACAGACGGAAACGCCACACCCAGTACCACCACAATCCAGAGGACGGATCCCATCGCCGTGACCGACACATAAATTTGCCTGTTCTCGGGAATTTTGCCAAAGAGAAGAGTGGTGGCCCAGCCAAAAACAGTATTGAGAACGCGGCCTCCCTGGCGAAGAAACAATGCCAGGATTCCCTGAATAATTGCCATAACTCTCGTCCTCTTTACGCCTCAACAGCCAGACCTGAAATCACTTTCGCAGTTCCTCGCCCTCGATTGGCGAGCGGGGCCAGTAATGGCCCCGGTAGTTCCGGGCGAATCGGACCATCGCACACAGGAGAACTACTCTTCCACTGACGCCAGCCCGCTCAGGGAAGGTCCATTGATGACTTCCCCTGTCGCCTTGAAGCGCGAACCATGACAGGGACAATCCCACGTCTTTTCCGCAGTGTTCCACTGCACGACACAGCCCAGGTGGGGACACACGGCACTCAGTGTGTGCCGATCTCCTTCTTCGTCGCGGTAGAGGGCTAGCTTTTTCAGCCCTTTTCGCAGGACCGCGCCTTCACCGGCTTTGACCTCGGACGGAGAGCCAACGTCTCCTCCCGTCACCCAGTCCACATATTGAGCAGCCACGTTGACGTTCTCGCTGAGGAACGTCCCCAGCGCGCGCAAGGACTTACGCGCGGGATCATACAACGTGGCCCAGGGGTTCTCGCGTCCCTGAATCAGGTCCGTCAGCAGTATGCCGGCGATGGTGCCGTGCGTCATGCCGTGTCCTGAATCGCCTGTGACGATGTACACGTTCTCTTCATCGCCGGGATTGCGGCCGATGAATGCCAGACCATCGACCGGCTCCAGCACCTGGCCGGACCAGCGTGTCTCGACGTTGCCCGCCGCGGGAATGTGCTCCCGCGTCCAGTTCTCCAGGCGCGTGAAGCAGTCGCGCTCGTCTTCGTTTTGTCCGGTCTTGTGATCCTCGCCGCCGACGATGAGCAAATCGTCTCTGCCCTCGTTCTTCTGCAAGCGGACATAGTGATAGGGGTCGAGCGTGTCCCAGTAGAGAGCCGCGGGAAGCTTGCCGGCGGGCAGCCGAAACGCGATCGCATACGACCGATAAGCCGCCTGCTTGGTGTGCATCGTCACGCGGTCGTTACCGGGCGTGTTAGTCGCCACGACGAGCGCTTGTGCCTGGACCTTGCGTCCGTCCTTCGTTTCCGCATGCGTGTTCTTGCCGCCCTCGAAGGTCTTCACGGGGCTGTTGATGAAGATCCGCCCGCCCTGCTTGCGGATGGCGGCGGCGAGGCCGGCCAGATACTTCATGGGATGAAACTGACCCTGATTTGCGAAACGCAAACTCGGCCCGGTGTCGAAATCGGGGAGCGGCGTTCGCTCCACGCGCTCGACCTTCAGACCCGCCCGCCGCGCGGCCTCCATCTCCTCTTCCAGCATCTTCCATTCGTGTCCGGGAGCGAGGAACAGGTAGCCGTCGAGGCGCTGGAAGTCGCAATCGATCTTCTCGTCGCGCGCAATCTCCTCCATGCGATCGATGGCCGCGGCATGACTCTGGGCCGCGAGTCGCGAACCCTGTTCTCCGTGTAGCTTTTCCAGTTCGGTAAATCTGTCGTCAAGAGCACTGGCGAGGTGAGCCGTCGTCCGTCCCGTCTCGCCGCTGCCGCAGTCGTCAGACTCGAGGACCACGACGCTTTTTCCCGCGCGCGCGAGCAAGTAAGCCGTCGAGAGGCCCGCGATGCCCGCGCCGACGATGCAAACGTCGGCTGCGGTGTCCTCTTTCAAGGAAGTAAGGTCCGGAAACTGTACTGGTTTCGAGTACCAGGTCGATCCGCTCGATACGGGCGCTGTGCTGCTGGCCATGACCCTCTCCTGCATCGTTTGGGGGAGGGCGACTCTCCCGGTGAGTTGTTTGCAAATGAAATGCCGCTCTCCTCCGCGCGAATTCCGTGCTATGGTCTCAAGTGAAGGGTTCCCGAACGATCGTCCTTCGATCCTGGGGGAACCGCTAAGCCGCAAGCGGCAAGAGGAGCCGGGCGGCCGCAACGCGATCCAGCCGGAGGAGAGCAGCATGGGCGGAACAGAGACCGTGCTGTTCGTGGATGACGAACCGACGTTGCGCAGCCTGGGACAGGCGATCCTGGAACGGCAGGGTTATGAGGTGCTGGAGGCCGAGGATGGCATCGAGGCGTTGGAGATCTTTCGCGAGCAGCGCGAGCGAATCGACCTCGTGATCCTCGATCTGACAATGCCTCGGCTGTCAGGGCAGGAGACGTTGAGCGCCTTGCGAGCCATCGATCCGCATGTGATGGTGCTGTTTGCCAGTGGATACTCGCCGGAGCAACTCTCGCCGGAAGAACGCGCCCACATCGCGGGCTTTGTCGCGAAGCCCTATCGCCCGCAGGAACTGCAAGCCATCGTTTGCGAAGCCCTCGACCGGCGTGCCGCACTCGCCGAACCGCCAGGCTGACTCAGGTGGACTCGCCGGCGGGTCCGGCGTCCGCAAGGGGTCCGACGAGGTTGAGGATGGTCCCCAACTGTGCCAGACGCATGCCGTAGCGGTCGAGAAATTCTTGCAGAGCGAAATCGCTTTCCAGCCCGGAATCTTCCGCATTGAGGTTGTCGGTCAATTCGACGATGAGTTGGCCGTAGGAGCGCTCCAGTTCGGGGATCGCCTTGCGGCACGCCTCGGACAGGCCGGGAAAGTCATCCTTCCAGCGTGTGAGAAAAGCTCGCCAGCGCGAACCCATATCGTGCGCCTGAGCGGCGGCTCTCTGATAGGCGAGTTGCTCGCGCTGCACTTCGAGCATCTGTTGCAGCACTTCCAGCGTTTCCGATCCAGACGCGGCTGGGGGGGATGCCTTTCCCGCCGCCGGGGATGAAGCGGCGGTCACATCGATCTGGAAGTTCATGTTGCGCTGCGCTCTTGGGCCGGGAACATTGATCGTAATGCTTCCTATTCTAAAGCGCTTCACCCGCGAGGGGAAGAACAGAACCGGAAAGCATCTCCCACACCTCAAGCGTGCGCCTCTGTGGCGGACATTCGCAATGCCTCGGCCGGACAGATCAGGACGCACAGAGAACAACTGACGCAATCCAGAGGCCGGCGCAGCCAGGGCAGAAACGCGGCCATAGCAAGACAACTCGTCGGACAGACCACGACGCAATCGCCGCAGCCCGTGCAACGCCGTTCGTCCAGCACCGGCAACTCCATCACCATTGGCAACGCCCTCTCACTCGGCCGCGGGTCGAAGCAGGCCGGCGACAATTTCCGGCAACAACTCGCGCGGCTGCGGCAGGAACAGCACATACGCCGCTCCCAGGTCCCACGCCAGCCCGGCCAGCGGGGCGTGAATCGCCTCGCCGACCACGACCGTTGCCGTATCAGGAGAGAGCAACGACGTCTGGGCGAGCAGGTTCATCTCTTCCTCGACGTCCCGGCCGACCTTCAACACCAGTACTGCTGGCCCGCCTCGCTTCAGCAGGTCGAGACATTCCTTCTGGTCGCGCGGATGCGACAGCGAACACCGCTCTCGATCGACGATCAGCGCTTCCAGCGCGGCGGCGAGTTTGCTGTCACTGCCAAAGATCAGGACCTGCGATTGACGCATGAAACGACCTCACGTCTCCCCGTCGGGAACATCTTTCTCGCCGGACTCGATCAGGCCCAGCTCGTGGAGACGCTTGTAGAGCCAGGGAGCGTGAACGCCGAGCAGCTTCGCCGCCAGCCTTTTTTGGCCGCGTGCGCGTCGCAGTCCCAGTTCGATGATGCGCCGCTCGACGTGATACAGCAGCGTCCGCACCGGAAGAGGAGAGTCCGTCCGCGCCGCCGGCATCTGGGCCAGATGCACCTGCTGGCGAATGTAGGCCGGCAGGTCCGCCACGTCGATGACGTCTCCCTTTGCATGATGCCTTGCTCCTTGCAGGACGCTCCATAACTCGCGGAGATTGCCGGGCCAGGAGTAGGCGAGGAGGACCTCCCAGGCGTCGGGCGACAGCGTCCGAA
This sequence comes from Gemmatales bacterium, assembly GCA_038221045.1. Classification (GTDB taxonomy): domain Bacteria; phylum Planctomycetota; class Planctomycetia; order Gemmatales; family Gemmataceae; genus JBBRIK01. The sequence goes on along the minus strand of JBBRIK010000404.1, from coordinate 143 downwards.
CGCTGCGCGCGTCTTCCGCCGCGAGCCGCTGCAACAGGCGGTCCGTCAGGTGCGGCAAATCATCGAGGCGATCTTTCAGCGCCGGCACGTCGATACGAAACGTCGCCAGCGCCTGGTACAGTTCGTCGAGCAGTTGTCCCAGG
>JBBRIK010000403.1:0-5794 GCA_038221045.1 Gemmatales bacterium | reverse complement strand
GCCAACCTCGAACAGTATCTGCCGGCCTTCCGCTCCGTTCATCCCTTCGAGATCATGCCGACGCTGGAGACGGCCGAGGTCTTCGATAGTCAGGAGATGACAGCCCTGCGTCGCGAACTGCTCCAGCCGATCTATCGCACGCCGCTGGGAACGGTCATCGCTCAGGTGGTGACGACGTTTCGTCCCTTCGGCTTCAACCTGACGGGTCCGGTGTTCGACTACCTCGATCAGAGCAAGGTGCTGAGCCGGGAGACGAGCGACGATCTGGCCCACGGGCTGTTCGGCAAGAGCGCGATTCATCCGCGCCAGGTGCCGGTGATCGAGGCGGCGTATCGCGTCAAGGCGAGTGAATTGCAGATGGCTGAGCGCATCCTCGACAAGTCCGCGCCGGCGGTATTTCGGCTGCACAACGCCCTGTGCGAGCCGGCGACGCATCATCGCTGGGCGGCTTCGATCGTCGAGCGGGCGCGTCTCTACGGCGTCCGCGAACGGCAACCACTCCGATAGCCCGCCGCTTGCGGCTTAGCGGCTCGTTCAGTGGAAGGGATTTCCCCTTCTGTCTCCAGCGCGCTCTGCTATACTCCCTCCACTCGCGAAACGTCCGCTGATCGTCATCCAGGGAGGATTCCTCGTGACCATTACCCGTCTCGGCTCGCATGCGTGTCTCGGTCTCTGTCTGCTCCTTGTCTCGTCTCAGGCGGCCGAACGCCTGACGAGCCGGCCCCGGCCTCAGCCGCCGGCGTTCAAGCCGCTGCCCATCGGCGAGGAGGTCCGCACCGGCACCGGACAGAAACGACGGGCCGTCCTCCCCGATGGCTCCATCCTCTACGTCAATCAGCAAACCAAACTCAAGATCACCGGCCGTCGCAGCCTGAAACTCGATGCCGGCGAGGTCGTCGTCGATGCCGTCCCGGAGAAGGAACGCTACGTCCTCGTCACACCGCAGCGCGAGATCTCCGCCCTCGGCACCACCTTCGCCGTCCGCACCACCGATGCCGGCACCGGCGTCGTCGTCACACGCGGACAGGTGGAGGTCGTCAATCCCGCGGACGCCCAGGGCATCAAGCTCGGCGCGGGCCTGCGGCTCGATCCGGACGGCAAGAAACCGTCGCCGGCCCCGCGTGCCTCGGCCCTGCTCGACTGGACGCGTGAGCTGATGATCGCCGCCGAGTCGCCGCTCATTCCCGCAAGCTCCCACGCGGGCGGCAGCCTCACCATCGTCGATCCCAATGGCCAGGAAGCGAAGCTGAACGTCCGCAAGTATCACGTTGACGTCCACATCGAGGACGGCTTCGCCCGCACCACCATCGACCAGACCTACTTCAATCACACGCGGGGCCGGCTCGAAGGCACCTTCCATTTCCCGCTTCCTCCAGACGCCTCGCTGTCGCGGCTGGCCATGTATGTCGATGGCACGCGCATGGAAGGCGGCATGGTCGAACGCGATCAGGGCCGCAATATCTACGAGAGCATCGTCACCAAACAGCAGGACCCCGCGCTGCTCGAATGGGTCGATGGCAGCACCTTCAAGATGCGCGTCTTTCCCCTGGAACCACGCCAGGAGAAACGCCTCGTCCTGTCCTACTCGCAGCGGCTTCAGAGCGTTGCGGGACAGGAGACGTATCGCTTCCCCGCCGGACACTCGCTCGACCGCGTCCAGCAATGGTCGATGAACGTCCGCCTCAAGAACGGCAAGGAGCTGGCCTGGGGCAGTTCCTCACCCGGTCTGCAAGCCCGCCAGGAGGGCGGCGACCGTGTCCTTGAAGCTGTGGAGAAGGACGCGAAGCTCGATCGCGATTTTGTCCTGACACTCGGCCAAACGGCGGAGGCGTCGCGGACGCGCTTCTCGCTGATGGAGCAGGACGGCGCGCGATACCTGATGGTGCGTCATCGTCCGAATGTCGAGAAGCGCGAAGAGGCGGAGCGGCAGCCGCGCGACTGGGTGTTCCTGTTCGAGTCGTCCGGCGAGCGCGATCCGCTGCTGGCCCGCGCCCAGGTCGAGATCATTCGCGGCCTCTTGCAGAACGCCGACGTCAACGACCGCTTTGCCGTGCTGTCCGCCGGCACCCGCGTCCGCTCGCCGATGACGGAGTGCCAGCCGATCACGCCGGAGAGCGTCGAGAAGGCCCTCACCTTCCTCGAAGGCTCGCATCTGATTGGAGCGCTCGACCTCGACAGGGCGCTGAGTGAAGCCGTGGCGCTGTTGAAGGACGCTCGCAATCCGCATCTGGTCCATGTCGGCAGCGGCGTCGCGGCGATGGGCGAGCAGCGCGCGGACCTGCTGGTGAAGAGCATCCCCGAGGACGTTCGCTATGTCGGCATCGGCGTTGGCCGGCGCTGGAACCGCGCCTTGATGAAGCAGGCCGCCGAGAAGACCGGCGGGCTGTATGCGTCGATCAATCCCGACGAGGCGCTCTCCTGGCGAACGTTCGAGTTGTCGTCGATCCTGAATGCGCCGCGTCTGCTCGACGTGAGCGTCCGCGACGACAGCGGCAAGAACAGCTACCTGACGTTCAGCAGCCTGCTGACGCAGGGCGAGGAAGTCTGTGCCGTGGCGCGGCTGGAGACGAAAGACATGCCGGAGGCGGTGACGGTGACCGGCCGCTATGGGAGCCGGCGCATCTCCGAAAGTTTGCCGGTGGGCGAGGTGGCGAAGGAGGCGGGTTATCTGCCGCGGACGTGGGCGAAGTTGGAGATCGACCGCCTACTGGCCGACAACGCGGGCGAGCATCGCGCGCGTATCATCGAGTTGTCGAAGGCGATGGTTGTGATGAGTCCGTTCACGTCGTTGCTGGTGCTGGAAAACGAGGCGATGTATCAGCAGTACAAGGTCGAGCGTGGCCGCAAGGATCACTGGGCGATGTACGATTGCCCCGAGAAGATTAAGGTCGTCTACGAGCCGGAAGAGGGAATGCCCGCCGATCCCAAGAAGGAAGGCAAGCCAACGGCGAAGCAGGTTCTCGGCACGATTACCTTCCGTGCGTCGTCACGAATACTGGGTGGAAATGAACTCGCGGAGCCAATGGAGCCAATGCCCGAGTCCTCGGTCCAGGTGCCGGCCCTCGCCAGAATACAAGTTCCCTCACCGAGGACAGTAGTTCTTGAACCGGTAGTACCGGACAAGATCGAAGCGCCCAACTTCTGGCTCGGCCAGGTCGAACGCCTGAACGCTGTGAACGCTCCCTTGCCCACCCGCGTAGGTCAAATCTTCATCTCTGGCAACACGACGACGCGGCAGAACGTCATCCTGCGACAACTCAACCTGTTCCCTGGTCAGCCATTTTCCGAGCCTGAACTTCCTTCCGTCGAACGGAAACTGAACATGGGGGACAAGAGCGCCGCTCAGTTGATGAAGCAGTTCAGCGCCTACAACAAGCAAGGCAAGTACCGGGAAGCGGAACTGTATGCCAAGATGGCCACCGAACTCGATCCCGACAGCCCGTTTGCAACTTCAGCCTTGACTCTCAATCGACCCAAGGCAAATGATCGCATGGAGGCCCTGCTGGTCAATTCCGAGAATTACCGTCAGATCCAAGGCGAGTGGAACCGATTCTGGGGCTCCGAGCAACCCTCCCGGTTGACATTTGGCCGAATCAATGGCGGTTTCGATTCCGTCCTCATCAATGTTCAGGAAACGAGGACGGGCAGCCTGCTGTTCGGCATCGGCGGCTCAGATACTCCTGCAAGGGAGCGAGACGAGCCTCGTTCTCTGCTCTATCAACGGGCCGCCTTCAGCGGCGAAGCTCGGCTTTTCCACGATCTCGTCGCTTACGCGCCCGGCATGAACAACAGCCTCGCCGATATCCTCGCCGTCCTCGAAGCCGAGGCCGCTCCCTCCCCTGCCAGCAAGAACGGACGCATCGACGAACAGGCGCGCAAGCTGTTCGACAAGGCACGCGAGATCGGCTGGCGAACCTTCACCCTTCCCGCCGAGGGAGACGAGCCGGCTCTCTCCATCGCCTTCGATGGCCAGGGACGCTACGCCTACGAACGCAGACTCTTCCCCGGCATCCGCGAGCGTGTCGTCTGCGATGGCGACACCTTCCAGCACCTCTATCCCGATCTGCACATTGCCGCCAAGCGCACGGTCAGCCGCTTCCATCGCCAGGCTCTTTCGCGTCTCGTGCCGATGGCCCTGCCTCGCGCCGAGGACATCGCTCGCGGGGCTGATCTGGTGATGGCGGGCGAGCGCACCGTCGCCGTCGTGCCACATGGCATCGAGACGGTCAAGGACGCCAAGGGCAAGCCGCTCTCTTATGTCCGCATGCATCTGGTCTTCGATGAGGAGGGCCGGCTCACGGAACAGCAAATCGTCGAAATGCCTTCCAAAAAGGTGATGGGCCGCATCATCTTCGCCGTCGAGGGCGGCATCCGCGTTCTCGATGCCCAGAACAAGGAGACCTTCAGCCGCAAGACGACGCTCGCCGAGGCGAAGGCCCCCGACCTCAAGCCCAGCGTCAAGGGCCTCGTCGTCCTGCCGCTGCCCTACCGCACCCGCGAACACATCGTCGAAACGCGGAAGCTCAAGGATCGGCGCAATGAGGACTTGCCCTTCGCCGATGCGACGGCCCTGTTTGCAGCCGACTTCACCTCGGGCAATGGCGAGTCGCTCGTCAAGCTCTTCCGTGAGTCGTTCCACGGCCGCGATCAGCGTCAACTCGGCCTCTATGTCCTGCTCGCCGCCGCCGGCCAGAACCTCGACGCCGAGAACCTCGACGTCCTGACCGAACATCGCGACGACCCGCTCGCTCAGTACCTGGCCCTGCACACGTCGCCGGTGCTGCGCAAGCACGCCAGCCAGTGGGCAGTCGGCAGCGTCCAATGGGGCGACGGCTACTTGCGGCACCTCGCCGTCACGCATGCCCTCTTGCAGCGCTGGCAGAATCCGCGCGTCCTCGACGGCAACAAACGCCAGCGTCAGGAGGCGCTGTCGTCGGCCCTCGACTATGCGGAGAAGAACAAGAACAGTGCCTTCGGCTTCGCCGTGCTGGGTCTGATGACCGACCGCGCCACCGAAACGGAGACCGCCGGCAAGGACGCGGAAGACGTGCGCCAGGCTCTCTCGACAATCTGGCAACACTACCTGAAGACGCCGGGTCTGGAGTCGGCCGCCCAGTATGAACAGGCGCGGGCGCTCTACCATGCGGGCAAGCGCGACGAAAGCCGCAAGGCGTTCCTCGCGCTCTACGAGTCGGCCCGCAAGCAGGACAGCCTGCTCGCCATCAACGAAGACTTCCATAAGGCGCTGCTGGGCGACGGCAAGACTGCCGACGAGTGGAACGCCCTCCTTCGCCGCACGGCCCGCGAGCTGATCGACAAGAAGCAGCGCCCGGCCGTCCTGACGCTGGCCCGCCAGTGCTGGCAACTCGACGACCAACCGCTGGCCCAGGCCCTGATGACGCTGGCCCTCGACGGCATCAAGGAGCGCAAGGAACGCCTGGCCCTGACCGTGGCCGTGGTCGAGTTCCTCAACGCCGCCGGTCAATCGATTGAGGCGGAGCGTCTGCTTCAGCCGCTGCTGGACGACGCGGAATGGTCGAAGCAAGCCGACCTCTGGCGGCTGGCAGGGCAGGTGGCCGGGAAGCGCGATCAGAGCGCTCGCCGGCTGGAGTGTCTGGAACGCGCGCTCGATGCCGAGTATCGCGACCGGCCCGAGGTGATGCGTCAGAACACGATCGACGAGGAGTACGGCACGATCCTGAACCACCTGCAAAACCTGGGCGAGGCGATGGTGACGCTCAAGGTGAAGCCGCCGAAGGACTTCCTGGCACGCGTGGTGCGGACTGCGGATCGC
>JBBRIK010000402.1:0-5801 GCA_038221045.1 Gemmatales bacterium | reverse complement strand
GACAGTTCCACGCGGTCGCCGGCCGCAGCTTCCTGATTCGGGACGGCCTCCAGCCTCATGGCCGGGTTCACCGTCCAGTTGAAGGTCTGGGTGGCGGTCTCCATGCCGGCGCTGGCGTTGACGGTAACGCTGTAAAGTCCGTGGAGGACTGCGGCATCGTCGAGCGTTCCGGAAATGAACCCGGTGGCCTCATCGAGGGTGAGTCCAGCCGGTAGATTGATCGCCGTGTAAGTGACCGGCGTCTTGCCGTCGTAGTTGACCTGGATCCTACAGAGGATGTCGTCGCCGCTGACGTCGGTCTGATTCGGCCAACTCTGGAGGGTGAGCGGCGACACGCTCCAGTCGAGCGATTGACTGTTGCTCGAATTGCCATCGCCGGCCGTGACCGTGACGGCATAGGGAAGCGATCGCACCGCCGTCGCGGCGATGGCGCCCGCGATGATTCCCGTCGTGGGATCGATACTCAGGCCGTCCGGCAACCCGGTCGCGCCGTAAAGCATCGTGCCTTGCGCGTTGCCGGCGTCGATGCGGAGCAAGACGGCGTCCCCTCCGCCGCCAGCCTGGTTGCCGGGGTTGGCGAGCCAGACGCTCGGCGTGACCGTCCACAAGAAAGTTCGGCTAACCTGGGCCGAGCCCTCAGTCATGGTGACGGTGATTCGATACGGACCGGCGGTGTCAGCCGCAAGGATGCCGGAAATCAGGCCGGTCGCGGGGTCGATGGACAGGCCGTCGGGAAGCCCCGTCGCACTGAAGTTCGGTGTCCCGACATGGTCCGTGAAGCTCAGAGGCGCGGTGACGGAGACCCCTTCCCGATCCTTGCGGTCCGCTGGTTGCGCCAGCGTCAGTGCCGACACGGCCCAGGAGAAAGAGGTGCTGGCCGTGTGGGAACCATCGGTCACGCTGATGACGGCGGCGTAGGGCGTATTGCTCGCGGTGCCAGAAGCAATGACACCCGCGATCCGGCCCGTGAAGGAATCGAGGGTCAAGCCGAGGGGCAATCCGCTCGCGGTCCAGGACAATGGCAGGCCCGTCGCCGAGTGTCCCGTGAGGGACAGGGCGATGATGTCGCCGGTCGTGCTGCTTTGAGGGCCGGGATTGGTCAGTCCGACAAAGGCTGCCGTCCACTGGAAGGATCGAGTCGTGGAACTGACGCCGTCGGAGGCCGTAACGCTGACGTTGTACGGCGTGTCACTGGCGGCAGTGTCGCTGAGCGTGCCGGAAATAACTCCACTTTGCTGGTCGATGCTCAAACTCTGGGGCAAACCTGTCGCCGTCCAGGTAAGGGGATCGCCGTCGAGATCGATTCCGGAGAGGCGCAGCGATACCCACTGACCGGCGATGCCATTCTGATTCGGGACCCGTTGGACCACTGGCGGATCGTTGGAGGCCGAGGGATCGATAACCCGGATGGAGACGATCGCGTTGCTGGTCTTCGCTCCATCTGAGACACCGTAGACGAAGCCGTCCGTTCCGCTGACGAACGACTCGCCAGGTGTGTAGCTGAACGACCCATCCGGATGCAGGGTCAGGGTCCCGTGAGCCGGTCCGCTGACCACAGCAGCGGACAACGGGTCATTGTCGGGGTCCGCGTCATTGGCGAGGACTCCTCGTCCGGAGATGGTCAGCACCTGGCCGCGCACGACGGCATAGGAATCGGCTTGTGGGGCCGGCGCGGCATCGGAAACATTGAGGGCGACCGCAACGGGGCTACTGCTGAGCAGACTATCGCTTGCCTTATAGCTGAACCCATCGACGCCATTGAAACCTGCTGCCGCGACATAGACGAAGGACCCATCCGGGTGCAACGTCAAGGAACCATGGCCGACGGTCGAGACAAGGACGGCAGTAAGCGGATTATTGTCTCCATCATGATCGTTTGCAAGCACTCCAGACGCGGAAACAGACAGCGATTGCCCCTGGTGGACGTTGTAGCTATCGCCGACCGCGACCGGGACTGCGCGGCTGATGCTCACCATCACCACCGAACTGAAGAGCGACCCGTCAAAAGTCTTATAGGAGTAGCCGTCCAGACCGGCGAAGGAGGAATTCGGCGTATAGTTGAACGAGCCATCGCCGTTCAGACTGACGACGCCATGACCGGCGTTGGTCACCAGGACCGCCGTCAAGGGATCGAGGTCCGGATCGGTATCGTTGCTCAGCACCCCTGCTGCCGCCGTCACAGTCAGGCTGGCCGAGTGCATCACAAAGGCGTCGTTTACGGCCAGAGGAGCGGCATCGACGATATTGAGCGCGACCGTCGTGGTGTTGCTGGTGAGTAGACCGTCCGTGACTTTGTAACTGAAGGCGTCCCCTCCGACATAGCCCGGCGCCGCCAGGAGTACGAAAGAACCATTCGGGGAGAGACTCAGCGAGCCGTGACTGGGGCCGCTCACCAGGATGGCGGAAAGCGGATCGTGGTCCGGATCGCTATCATTGGCCAACAATCCCGCAGGAGCGGCGACAGACAGAGACTGCCCCGCATGGATGAAATAGGCGTCGCTATTGGCCGTGGGAACGCTATCGATCACGGACAAGGCGACAGTCGCGATGTTGCTGGGCGAAGTACCATCAAAGACGCGATACTGCACGATATCCGTGCCGACAAAGCCGTGAGCAGGATCATAATCCAGGGAGCCGTTGGCATTGAGCGTGGCCGTGCCGTGCGCCGGACCCGTCACCAGGAAGGCAGTAAGCGTGTCGTGTTCCGCGTCGTGGTCATTCGCGAGGAGGCCGCCGACCGTCACCGACAGGTGGTGATCGTGGACCACCGTAAACTGATCGTTGACGGCCACCGCCGGTGTTCCGGAAAGCAATTCGCGCGACTCAAGTTGTTCCACACGGAGCGCCGCAACGTGTCGGCGAGTGCGTATCGTGCTGCCGAGGTGTCGAAGGGTCCAGGCGACCCCCTTGTCGCTAATGGCGCACAGTCCGTCTCAGAAGGACACAACACGCTCGTACCAATGAGCCAGAGGGTTGAACACGGGATTCCTTCCAGGTGCAAGAACAAGCAAAGGGTGGGTGTCAAAACGAAAAAAGGACTGTCCGTTTCGCAGGGTGGGATGATCTCTCCTGAAAGAGATTGAACAACGCTCCTTGCCGCAGGTTCTGCTCGCGCCGCAATTTTCTCGTCACCATGACCTGAGAGTGATTACAAAGACGACAGCCGCAAGCGGCTTTGCAGTCTGCAAAGCCGCTTGCGGCTCCATCAACTCTTGACCTCGAACTCGGCGTCCTGCACGTCCTCGCCCTTGGACGCGGCGGCCCCATCAGCGCCCTCCTGCGGAGGGGCCTGGCTGTACAGGTGCTGCGCCATCGCCTGCGACGCTCGCGTCAACTCCTCCACCGCTCGCTTGATCGCCGCCGCGTCGTCGCCCTTGGCCACCGACTTCACCTGGCTCACTGCCGCCTCCACTGCGGAACGATCCCCCGCCGAGATCTTCTCCGCGTTGTCCTTCAGCGCCTTCTCCACCGCGTACACCTGATGCTCCGCCTCGTTGCGGGCATTGATGATCTCGACCTTCTTCTTCGTCTCCGAAGCGTGCGACTCCGCATCCTTGCGCATCTTCTCCACTTCCTTCGGGTCCAGGCCCGACGAACCCTTGATCTCGATCGTGTTCTCCTTGCCCGTGCCGAGGTCCTTCGCATGCACGTTCAAGATGCCGTTGTGATCCAACTTGAACATCACCTCGATCTTCGGCATGCCGCGCGCCGCGGGAGGAATGCCGTCGAGGTCGAACTCGCCCAGCAGACGATTGGCCGGGTCTTCCGCCAGTTGGCTCTCGCCCTGGAACACACGCACCGACACCCGCGTCTGGCCGTCCGCCGCCGTCGAGAAGACGTTCTTCGCATCCTTGGGGATCGACGTGTTCCGCTCGCTCATCGGCGTCAGGATGCCGCCCTCGGTCTCGATGCCCAGCGTCAACGGCGTCACGTCTAACAGCAGCACGTCGGACTTGCTGCCCAGCAGCAACTGCGCGCCCTGAATGGCCGCCCCGATGGCCACCACCTCGTCGGGGTTGACGCCCTTGTGGCCTTCCTTGCCGTAGATCTCCTTCACCAGTTCCGAGATGCGCGGCATACGCGTCATGCCGCCGACCATCACGACCTCGTCGATGTCCTTCGTCTTGAGGCGGGCGTCCTTCATCGCCTGCAGGACCGGTCCCCGGCAGCGCTCGACGAGCGGATCGACCATCTGCTCGAACTTGGCGCGCGTCAGCGTCATCTGAATGTGCTTCGCGCCCGATGCGTCGGCCGTGATGAACGGCAGATTGATGTCGGTCTACGTCTGCTGCGACAGGTCCTTCTTGGCGCGCTCGGCCGCCTCCTTCAGACGCTGCAGGGCCATGTGGTTCTGACAACAGTAATGGCAGGAACGCCTCGCCTCACGATATCGCATCCAGGCGAGAAGAGAGTTGGTGAACTCTGCACGAAAAGGCAGATAGGGGAATATAGAGGCATGGAGGAATTCGCGTTACCCGGCGCAGCGTGCATTCGGTACCGTGGAGCATCATTCATTAATTGCTTCTGCTCCACACCCCCGGTCTGGGAGCGGAATCGGTCGCGGTGCGCGAAGGGGGAGAAAAAATCGGGTGTGCGCGCCTGCTCAACCCTTTCAGTTCATGCCCCCTTTGTTCGGCCAACTCTTTAGCGGTACTTTGAGAACAGGAACACGCCGACAATCATAGTGATGCAAATTGCCACTATCCCTGCAAGGAATGACAAGCGAAAGAGGACACCGGAGCCGGCCCCCATGAGGCCGAGCAGAGCAAGATAATCGTGTGGTATTCTCTCTTTCCCCTTTGGAGTATTCATTTGTGGCCACAGGGACAGTCCGCGACACCTTTTTCGTCAGCATCCTCGCTCGGGCAATGTAGCAAGGATGGGCAGTTTGTGGAAGCCTTGCCGGATGCATTCTTTCTCCAGATCACGATCTGCGGGGTTGCCTAGCCAATCCTGGTAGATGACAGAGCCATCGCAGACAGCGAAATAGGGGCCACAACGCTCGGTCAGTCCAATGGCTATCGCAGTCGATCTTGGGGTAAACCAGGACTTCTGTAGGTACAAATCAAGGTTGGCACTTACCAAAGGCTCTACCAATTGCATAATCCGCTTATCACGACAATCAGGGTAGACCCGCCACCTGCGTGATTGGACCAGAGCGCCGAGGGAATCATCCAGACGACAAGAGAACATTGAGTGACACACCTGCCTTGTACTCGAAGCGGGAATCTGGCAGCCACAGGAAAGGAGCATTCTAATTACCGAAGATGAAAACATAGTACCAGAACATTCCAGTTTCCACTTGATTTGTGGACTCGGAGGAACCGAGGTATGCTTCAAGTAAACATGAGCGTACCCCGAATTGGAAATCTGATGACTCACAATTCCGGCAGTAGAATACTCAACATCTTCAACAACTTCGCGCTTGGCTACCTGAACGCGGAAAGACGCGCCCAGAAGAACACTTGGCCAGGCGCGAGCTATCCACTCAGGGGCTGCACAGAATAATCGCTTCTTGAACAAGCCAAACATTGAATGCGCTCCAAACTCTTGTATTGTGAGGTTGTCTAAGTTCGGCTGGTGGCCCTCAATCATTGAATAGGACAGTAAACCCACGAACAATCAAGCCGATTCCTGCGAAAACACGACCCGTTCAACTATGAAGGACCGCTCCCTGAACTCGACCGACGCGGATTATTCGGGGTGGATCGAGAAGAGACCACAGGCATTCAGAGTTTCCCCTATGTTCGGGGTAGTTTTGAACTGTAGGCCGGGTGTGAAAAACAGCATCATCCTCCCCG
>JBBRIK010000401.1:0-5805 GCA_038221045.1 Gemmatales bacterium | reverse complement strand
AGCGCAACGCAATCGTGTGATTGCTCAGGCGCTCGAAGCCGTCGCCGGTAATCAGGTAATTGTGCTCGATGCGAATGCCTCCGATGCCCTCTACATAGAGGCCCGGTTCCAGCGTCACCACGTCGCCCGCCAGCAGCGTCTCGTCCGCCTCGGGGACGAAGTACGGTGCCTCGGGATGCGTCACGCCGAGTCCATGCCCGGCATGATGCGGGAAATACTCCGCCACGCCCGCCTTCTCGAACACCTCACGCACCGCGCCGTAGACCGTCCGGCATGGCCGGCCCGCGCGCAACTCCTTCTCGCCCCCCGCCATCGCCGCCATGCACAACTCATACAAGCGCGTCTGATCGGCGGTCGGCTCCTTGCCGACGACCAGTGTGTTCGTGAAATCACTGCGATAGCCGTCGATCACCACCGAGAAATCGAGGATCATCATGTCGCCCGGCTCCAGCATCTTCGCCGTCGCCGGACCTCCGCGCCGCGCTGGACCCGACGAGACCGCGAAGTCGCCGTAGACGATGACGGCCCGTCCCGCCGCCTGAATGCAGGCGGTATTGACGCCGCAGTACACGTCGAGTTCGGTCATGCCGGGCTTGACGTTGGATCGCGCCCAGATGTGGCCCGCCTCCGTCGCCCGCATGCAGCGCTTCAGGAGGGCGATCTCGTCGGCATCCTTGCGACGGCGCAGGTTCGCGAGCGTGTGAATGACCGTCGCGGCATAGGGATCGCCGGGGCGGTCGTGGATGCGGACGCCTTCATGCGAGGGATTCACCGCAGCCAGCAGGGCGAGTTGGCGTGGGCCGCGTCCGGGAGATGGGCCGTCGTACCAGCTCACGCTGACCTTTTCCTCGACGTGGGCAGCATCCACGGACCACTTCGGAATGCGATTGTCGTGCAGCAGTTTGGCCTGACCGTCCTTGCGCAAGAGCAGCACGCCGCCGAAGCCGGCCCCCAGGCTGAACGGATCGACGCTGTAGCCGGCCAGGTAAGCGAGGTGGATCGGATCGGCGAGGCGCAGGTGATCGCTGTCCGGCGGCGGGTTCAGTTCCTGCCACAAGCGCTGTCGTCTGGCTCGACATCCTTCCGCCGTCAGCATGATGCACCTCTGTTTGGTAGCCGAACTCGCCAGAGTTCGGGTTGAGCGAGCCATCCCAAAGTCTGGCGACTTCGGCTACAGGGATGTTGAGCGAGCCATCCCGAAGTCTGGCGACTTCGGCTACAGGGATGTCCTCCGCAGAAGATCATAGAAAGGAAAGCAGACCGCCGCTAAGCCGCAAGCGGCGAAATCCGTAGTTGTTCTCCACCCGTGTCTCCGGTTTCCCTTTCATGAGCCACGCACTGCTCGACAAACGCGAGCCGCGCATCCGCAAGATGTTCGGCAATATCGCGCCTTCTTACGACCTGCTCAATCACCTGCTCAGCCTCAACGTCGACCGCTACTGGCGCTGGCGGACGACACGGCTGGTGCCTCCCCAGGGCGATGGGCCGATCCTCGACGTATGCACCGGCACGGGCGACCTTGCCATCGCCTACGCCCGCGCCGCCGGTCCGCATGTGCCCATCGTCGGCACCGATTTCTGTCACGAGATGCTCGTCCCGGCCCGTCACAAGGTGCGCCGCGGTTTTGGCCGCGCGCGCATCCAGTTCTTCGAGGCCGACACGCAACACCTTCCCTTCGCCGACGATCTGTTTCAGATCACGACTGTTGCGTTCGGCTTGCGGAACGTCACGGACACCGATCGCGGTTTGGCCGAGATGACTCGCGTGACTCGTCCGGGAGGCCGGGTCGCGATCCTCGAATTCTCCAAACCGCGCCACTGGCTCTTCGGCCGGTTCTATCAGCTTTACTTCAAGCGTGTGCTGCCCTTCGTCGGCCAGTTCATCTCGCGCAGCAAGGACAACGCCTATCGCTACCTGCCCGCCAGCGTCATGGAGTTCCCCGACGGCGAGGCACTGGCGCAGCGTCTGCGCGAACAGGGACTCCGGGATGTCCGCTTCCACCCGTTCACCTTCGGCATCGCGACACTGTATGTCGGCGTGAAACCGGAGAAGGGATGAGCGAAGGGAAATCGCTACACTGCACATCAAGGAGGATGCCATGAGCGAGGGGCGACCCGAAACGACTCATCACTTGCTTGTCCGGGCGGCGCGCGGCGAGGCGGTCGAACGGCCGCCCGTCTGGGCGATGCGCCAGGCGGGACGCTGGGACCCCGAATTCAACAAGGTACGCCAGGGGCTGACGTTCTATGAGTTCTCGGAGAACGTCGAGCTGGCGGCGAAGGCATCGCTGCTGCCGCGCCGCTTTGGCGTCGATGGCATCATCCTCTTCTACGACATCACCACGCTGCCCGTCGCCATGGGGCTGCCCTTCTCGCTGAAGTCCGGCGAGGGACCGTTGCCGCATCAGCCGATCCGCAGCCGGGCCGACGTCGAACGCCTCGTCAGCAATCCCGATCCCGCTCGGTATCAGCACATTCGCGATTTGCTTCGCCTCGTCAGAAGCGAGTTGAACGGCGCGCTGCCCGTGCTGGTCTTCGCGGGTGCGCCGTTCACCGTCGCGACCTACTGTATCGGCACCGGCAAGGACATGGACGCCACCCGTGCTTTCGCTCGCGAACGGCCTGACGTCTGGGAGGAGTTGCTGTCAAGGCTCTCGACTGCGACCGTTGGCTTCCTCTCGACACTGTCTGCCGAGGGCGCGGACGTCTATCAACTGTTCGACTCCTGGGCCGGCATGTTGACTCCGGAGGAGTATGGCCGCTGGGCGTCGCCTTATCATCGGGAGATCCTGGCGAAAGCGAACGCGATTCCGCGCATTCTCTTCGTCAAGGAGTGTCCCTATCTCGATTTGTTGTGCGAATCGGGAGCGGACGTCATTAGCCTGGGGGCGCGGCACGACCTGGCCGAGGCGCGGCGGCGCTATCCGCATCTTGTCTTTCAGGGAAACGTCGATGAGGACATTCTGCGCGCGGGAACGCCCGAGGAAGTGCGTGAGGCAACGCGGCGCTGCGTGGAGGCGGGCGGGGGGCGGCGACACATCGTCAACCTGAATCATGGAGTGGACCGCGCGACGCCGGTGGCGAACTTCGAGGCGTACATTCGCGCGGTCAAGGAAGGGTAAATTCTTGCCGCTTGCGGCTTAGCGGACTGCCCGCTAAGCCGCAAGCGGCAAGACTACAACCCCATCGGCAGATGTCCCTGTCCGGGAAGCTGGACCGGCGCGGGCGATCCCTTCGAGCCGGTGACGAGCGTATGCAGATCGCTCGCGCCCACCGGATGAGCCAGGGCGAACAGTTCGCCAGAACTGAAGCCGCAACGCGATCCCGTATAGGTGTTGTAACCACTCAAGAAGTGCCGCACCTTCGCGAAGCGCTCCTCGTCGAACTGCGAGCGATAACAGGCCACCGCCTCCATCTTCTGCTCGAACGTGTCGCTGATGTCGATGACGAACGTCGAGTGAAACTGACGCTGCTCGGCGTCGAAGGGAAACGGCACATAGACCAGATGCGGCACTCGATACGGGGGAGTGCCGGCGAAGCGGTCGTCCCATTTCGTCAGTTGCGAGTAGAAACGCGCGGCCTCGACCAGCAATCCGCCCTGATGATGGTCCGGGGAGGCGGCCGGCGTGCGTCCCAGCGCGCCGATTACCACACTCGGACGGAAGCGGCGGAACTGTGTCGCCAGGGCGTAGCGATTCGCCGGACAGTCCATCAGTTCGCGGTTGGGCAGACGCAGACACATCCGCATCTGCACTTGCAGAATCAGCCGTGCCTCCTCGGCCTCGCCCGCGCGGATCTCCTCGGAGCCGCGCGGCGTCGGCTCGCCGGTCGTCAGGTCGATGATGCCGACGCGATAGTTCTGCCGCACCAGTTTGGCGAGTGTGCCGCCGCAGAGGATCTCCAGGTCGTCGGGATGCGGCGCCACTGCGATCACGTCCAGTCGTTCCGCCTCGGTCGTCATCGCGAATCTCCTCCCGGCAGGACCGAACGATGGAAATGGACGTGCCGCCATTTCCCTTCGCGCCGCTGCCAGACGCGCGTCTCCTCGAAGCCGGCCGTCACGGGCCGGCCCTCGCCGTCGAGACGCTGGTTGAGACGAACATACGAGACGACGGCGACGTCGCCCATGAGACGGACGTGCGGACAGCCAAGCGTGTTGTTCTGCTCGCGCCGCCCGCCGCCCAGACGAAAGTAGAAGTGATGAAAGGGCAGGCCCTCCACACGCTGGCCGAGCGACTCCGGCTCGAACGCCGTCAGCGAGGGATCGCACAGTTCCTCGTAGGTCGCCCAGTCGCGCTCAGCGATGCAGTCGAGAAGCCGTTGCGTCAGGGCGAGCAATTCGTCGGTCGTTGGGTCGGACATGGTATAGTTCCTCTGCCGCTTGCGGCTTAGCGGGAGAAAGCCCGCTAAGCCGCAAGCGGCAAAACCCCGTCAGAGTTCCTGACGCGTCTCCGCCGGGAGCAGCATCACGAATCGGCTCGGCTCCTGCGTCCTGCCGTTGCTCGCCTGCGGATAGCTGATAATCAAGCGTGTCCGCGCTCGCGTCATCGCCACATAGAAGAGGCGTCGCTCTTCCTCGCCGCGTCCCTCGCGCAGCGATCGGCGCGAGGGGAATTGCTGATCGGTCGCCCCCGCGATGAACACTGTATCGAACTCCAGTCCCTTGGCCTGATGGGCCGTCAGCACCAGCACCTTGTCTTCGCTCTCCAGGTAGCGGTCCATCTCGTTGCCCAGCGCCGCCAGGTGCGTCAAGTTCAGTAGCGCCTCGCGCGGCGACAGCGAGCCATCGTCGTACTGGCCGAACAACTGAACCAACTCCTGGAGCCGGGCGAGACGCTTCGTCCCCTGATCCTGCTGCTGATGCCAGGCCCGCAAGCCCGATTCGTCAAGCAGACGCTCGAGCAGGACGACCGGCCTCTCGGTCTGAGCGAGCCGTCGCCAATCGTCGAGGTTCCGCGCCGCCGTCCGGAAGGACTCGGCGAATCGCGCGACCGCGCGCTGGCGGGCCGGCCTCGACGCTAGCAGACATGGCACAAGACGGCGCAAGAGTTGCCAGGTCGCGCGGACGTCGTCCAGCGCGCGATGGGAGGGACTCGCGGTCAGGCCGAGCGATTGACATACCGCTGTCAGAGTGTAACGCGGCAGGCTGAAGAAGCGACGGCACAACTCAAGCGTGTCGAAAGCGGGCGTTCCCTCGGGCCAGTTCAGGCCCAGACGGCGCATCTGACTGCGGACGATGTTGACATCATAGCCAACGTTGTGTCCGGCCAGGATGCAGCCCTCGATGAAGGCGAGAAACCCGGAAAAGACATGGCCCGGCTCGCGCCCCTCGCTCTGGAGCATCGCCGCCGTGATGCCATGCACGCGCGACGCCTCTTCCAGCGGCCGCTCCGTCTTCAGCAGCGCCTGGAAGCTGATCTCTCCCTCGACGCCGGCGCGCAATGCGGCCAACTCGACGACGTCGTCGCGCGTCGTCTCCAGCCCCGTCGTCTCGGTGTCGAAAACGACGACTCGTCCCTCGTCGAAACGGCGCAGCAACAGCCCGAAGGGGTCGTACTCCTCATGCGTCAAGGGATCGACGAGATCGGCAAGGCGCAATCCCAACTCGGCCGGTAGACGGCGAACTTCCTCGATGACGTCGAGAGGGACGCCGAGGGTGCCGCGCGACAGGACGCGCCGCAGGCTGGAGCCGTCGAGCGGATTGAGCAGGACGCGAACCAGGGCGAGAGCGTCCTTGATCTCGGGCTGGCGAAAGAACGGTACCTTGTCGATGAGGAAATGCTCGACCTTCTCGCGCGCCAGCACC
>JBBRIK010000400.1:0-5811 GCA_038221045.1 Gemmatales bacterium | reverse complement strand
CCTCCAGCCCATGCTGACAGACGACGACGGGCCGTTTCTCGCCGGGCTTGATGTCTTTCGGCACCAGCAGGATACCGTAAGCGATCACGTCGGGAAAGACTTCGAGGACGACCTCATGGCCGACCCATTTCTCCTTGTCGTAGGTCTTGCGCGAGCGGGCATTGAAGGGAGAAAGCGGCAGATCGAACTTGCCGATGACTTCTTCCGCGAAGTGTTGGCGATATGGCTCGATGGTCTTCTTGAAGGTGTCGAGCGTCTTGGTGTCGAGCTTGCTGAAGAAGTCGCGGCGGACGTTCTCGCAATCGCGCAACAGCGACTGGTTATGACGGTCGAGCTCGGCCAGTTGCCGCTTCTGGCGAACCTCGGCGTCGAAGTCCTTGCGAAGGTGTTGGGGCGCGCCGCCGTCTTCCGCGAGCTTCGCCTCCAGATATTCGAGGAAGGTCTTCTGAGTCTCCCGCGAGGCGAAGGTGTCGCCGGCCTTCAGGGCCACAATCCCCTCGCGCGGACGCAGGAGCAGGAGACGTTTCACCTCGGTCTCGAACTCCTTCAGAGTGGGGGCGACGAGTTGCGCGGGAGCGCCGCCCTCGCCGGGCAATTTCACTTCCGGTGCCAGGCCATGCTCGAGGATGAGATGGCGCTTGAAGTACATTGACCCTAACTCGGCGTCGCCGAACTCGCGCAGCAGGCCGAAGACGTTGCGGTCGATCGGCTCCTGCCAGACCTTGTTGCGGTTTCCGAAGTAGCCGCTGACGGCGACCGTCCCAATGCGCGAATCGAGTGCCCCGGCATACAGGGCGATGAGGCCGCCCTCGCCGTATCCCATGACGCCGATGGAACCGGGCTTGCCGCCTTCCTTGGCGAACCAATCGACGACGGCCAGCACCTTCTGCACTTCATAGCCAAGCAGGTGTCGTCCCAACTCGAAGGCGGAACGGTAGAGATACTCGCGATTACTCAGGTTGGCACGGCCGGCGCGCTTCTCCATCTTGCGGCTGATGAAGACCGGCACGACGACGCGACAGCCACTCTCGGCGAGCCGGCGGGCGAACTGTGACTCGGGCTTGATTCCTTCGACAAGGCCCGCGAGTTGTTCCGGCGTCTGGTCCGCGTCCGGGATGGCGACGACGTCGGCGACCTTCTTGCCGGACGGCACAAGAAGCAGACCTTCCCCAGACACGTCGCCGAACGCGGGCCAGCGGATCGCGAACACCTCGTAGCCCTTGCCCTTGCCGACGAGCACGGGCTGAGACGTCGTGGCAATCAGTTCGGGTGACACGAAGGGAATGCGCGCATCGCGGACGCCGAGTATGTGGGCCAGACGCTTGCGATTGGGTTCGATCGATTTGTCGAACGCCTCGACGGACGAGAAATCGCGCTTCCAGAACTTCTCTCGTCCCTCGATGCTCTTGTCGAGTTGCTTGAGCAGGAAGCGATCGACGCCGGCGACCAGCTCCGAGGCGATGTCGCCTTTCATGGTCAGTGGTTGCGTGCCGGGCAGAGTCGAGACGTCGAGAGGGTTCTTCTCTTGCGAGAGACCTGGGACGACGAACAGGAGCAGGGCGAGGTATGCGGGTGCAGGTGTTTTCATAATGATTATTCTCGGTGAGGATCAGTTCTTCGACGAGGGAAGCAATTCCGGCAGCTGACGTTCCTGTCCCCAGTAGATGGCGTTGAGCAGCATGCGGCGGAAACTCGGATTCTTGAAGTCATCGACGTTGCCGAGCGAGGTGTAGAAGATCCGCGCTCCCTTGCGCGAGTTGGTCCAGGCGACCGGTTCGCGCTCGTCCTTGCCTTCGAGCCAGCCCTCCATCAGCGTGGTCGTCGTCTTCGCGAGGTCACGGCTTTTGTACAGCGACGACGTCACCTTCATCGCTTCGGGCGAGACGCCGGTCAGGATGGGATGTTTCGCGGCGGCCGGCACCACCTTGACGAAGGAGTCAGCCTGGCCGAAATGGTTCTCGTAATGGCCTCCCAGGACCTCGACGTCGAAGGTCGGCCAGGTCGCGTGTCCCTCGGGAAACTTCGTCTTCGGCTCGAACGCATGGCTGGCCGTGCGGATGCCGACGAGCGGCTTGCCTCGGTCCAGATGCGCCTTCAGGCTGGCCATCTGCTCCTTCGACGGCGCCCGCCGGCGAACGCTCAGGACGACGAGGTCCGCGTCGTTCAGCTTCTCCAGGCCGGCGAAGTTGTGCGGCTCCTTGTCGGCGTGAATGATACTGACACGGACGCCGCGCGGCTCCAGTTCCTTCTTCGCGAATTCCGCGAGCGTCTTCTCTGTCTTGTACTCATCTTCGCCGATGACAAGGACGACGTGCGGCGGCTTCTTCTCTCCCGTCACATCGCCGGAAAGAATGCTGGGACAGATGTACTTCTCGATATGCTCGATGACCAACTCCGTCCCGCGCCAGTGATCGACGAAAGGAGCTTTCTTCGGGTTGTACATGGCGTCGGTCAGGTCGCGGACGAGGACGACGTTGCGGCCCGCCTTGACCATTTGCCGCAAGCCGAAGGGCCTGCCGACGACGCACATGTTGGTGTGAACGCCCATCAGCATCACATTCTTGATGCCGTGCTGTTCCATCAGGTTGTAGATTTCGCGGCCCGAAGCGCTGATGGCATCGTCCTCTGCAATCTCGATGGTTGCGATCTGGCGTTTCCAGGGAGCGCCGCCTTTCGCGGGTGGATCGTCGTCGCAGCCGCCGTCGCTGTCGTCGATGGGATAGTTCGGCTCGCGGTCCAGACGGCGGCAGCCGGCGTCAACGTCCTTGGGAGCGTTGGCCGCGGCCGGCGCCGACTGAGCGCGTTTGCGTTGGGGAGCGTCCTTGTAGAAGGCCATGCAATCGGACGGGGCATGGATGATGAACACTCCCTTGGCACGCGCGGCCTTGACGACGGCGTTCATCTTCGGAGCCATTTCCGCGACGCGCCGAGTGGCGCATTTGCACCAGTGCTGGTCCCACATATCGCAGATGACGATGGCCGTCTGTTTGGGTTGCCAGCGCAGCGTCTTCTCCACTTCGCGATAGAGTGGACCATTCGAGTCGATTTTTTCGCGAGAACGAGTGGTGAGAATAAATTGATCCGTCCGTTTCACATCCTCGGCAGAGACAACGGAAAGAAATGTGAGCATCGAAAGTAACAGCGGAATTCGCGACATGAGAAATCTCCAGCGCAGGCAGGGAGTGATCCAACAAGAGAGAAAAGGTCAAGCTGACACGGGGGACGGAGGGGAGTCAACGAAAATCCGCTTCGGGGAGGGCAATCATCGAGAATGGGAGAGGCGAAATGTGGGAGGAGAGGGGTTCGATCAATGGAAAAGGAGCAGGACTTGTTCAAGTCCTGCTCCTTTTCGTTTCACTATTTACGAGCCGTGACCGCAAGGGAGCGGTTATTTGAAGAAGCCGCTCCCTTGCGGTCGCGGCTCGTAAGTCGCGGCTCGCTGCGAAGTCACTGTTTAGCGGCAACCACCGCCGAAGAGAAACGCAATCAGCACGATAGGCAAAGGCAGGCCCAACAGTAGAGAGATGAGACCCCAGCGGACAGTGGCGGTTCGTTCGATGGCCTTGCGGATCATGGTAGTTCTCCTGGTCTGGTTTCCGGTTTCCGGTTTAAGGTAATCGCCTCTTCGGGAGTCTGGGGCCTCGTTCGAGGAGCGATTGATAAATTGCAAGTTGCGTGCCATTTCTCTCACTCTGCTTCTATTACTCTCGTGGGCTTTTCCGTTGACCCCTCCGCGCCTGGCTCTCTATCCTGAATAGATCGCTCCTCCACGATTGGCTTGCCTCGCCTCCCACCGGGAACTCTCGATGAAACCCGCTCTCTCCCTCCGCCGGGTTGGAGTTTGTCTGTCCTCGATCACGGCCCTCTTCCTCGTCGCGGCCATCTCTCTGTCGCAACAGCCGCCACTCGACAAGGACCATGCCGCGAAGATGAGCCGCAGCGCTCAACTCTTCAAGGAACAGGTCCGGCCGGTGTTGATCGAAAAATGTCTTCGCTGTCATGGCGGGAAGAAGACCGAGGCGGAACTCGACATCTACAGCCGGGAGAGCCTGCTCAAGGGCGGCACGAGCGGGCCGGTCGTCGTTCCCGGCAAGCCGAAGGACAGCTTGCTGTTCAAACTCGTCGCGCATCAGAAAGAGCCGAGCATGCCGCAGGGGGGCAAGAAACTCGCCGATGCCGTTCTGAAGCACATTGAAGAATGGATCAATCTTGGGGCGGCTTACGATAAACCTCTCCTCGAAAAAGACGTCGTCGCTGCCTGGACGAAAACGGTGGTGGCGCCGGCAGTGCGAGGCTTCTGGTCCTTCCAGCCCCTGCGGCGGACCGATCCGCCCACCGTCAAGAACACGAACTGGGTCCGTACTCCGGTCGATCGCTTTCTGCTTGCGCCGATGGAGAAGGCCGACCTGACGCCGAATCCCGCAGTCAACAAGCGACAACTGTTGCGCCGCGTTTATCTCGACCTGATCGGTCTGCCGCCGGCCCCTGAAGACGTGACGGCTTTTCTCAAGGACGAGTCGGCCAATGCACTCGCGACTGTCGTCGATAAGTTGCTGGCCTCGCCGCGCCACGGCGAACGCTGGGGACGACACTGGCTCGATCTCGCTCGTTTTGGCGAGAGTCATGGTTTCGAGCACGACTACGATCGGCCGACAGCCTATCACTATCGCGACTTCGTCATTCAGGCCCTCAACGAGGATTTACCCTTCGACAAGTTCGTTCAGTGGCAGATTGCCGGCGATGAGTTCGCGCCGGACAATCCCCTCGCGCTCAAGGCAACGGGCTTCCTCGCGGCCGGGGTGCATTCCACACAGATCACGGAGCGCGAGGTCGAGAAGCATCGCTACGACGAACTGGACGACATGATCGCCATCGTCGGCACTTCCATGCTCGGGCTGACGATTGGCTGCGCCCGCTGTCACGATCACAAGTTCGACCCGATCCCCCAACGAGACTACTATCGCCTCCTCTCGGCCTTCACGAAAACGGTCCGAACCGAGGTCGAGTTGCCAACCGACACGGAGGGGTATCGGAAGGCGAAAGCCACTTTCGATCTGGCTCACGCTCCCCTGACAGCGGCACTGAAAAAGTTCGAGACGGAACAACTGACTGCGCGCTTTGCCGCCTGGGAGAAGAGCGGCAGCGTGAAGGCGGGGCAGGCCAGTTGGGTGTTGCCGGACATGGTACAGTCGAAGTCGCAGGGCGGGGCCACGATTTCGCCACAGCCCGATGGCTCGCTGCTTCTCAGCGGCACCAATCCGCCGACCGAAGTGCTGACTTTCGTCGTTCATACCGATCTGACGAACATCACGGCCATGCGCCTGGAGGCGCTGGCGCATCCGTCGCTGGTCAAGGGTGGACCGGGCCGGGCCGGCAACGGCAATTTCGCCCTAAGTGATTTCACCATGACCACCGCGCCGAAGAAGGGCAAAATCACCCCCGTTGCCGTCAAGCTCATCAATGCGAAGGCGACGTTCGAGCAGAAGGGGCTCCCGGTCGCGGCGGCCATCGACGGCGATCCAGCGTCAGCGTGGGCAATCGATCCGCAGTTTGGCAAGAACCATGCGGCCAGCTTCGAGACGGAGAAGCCAATCGGCTTCGAGGGGGGATCGATCCTGAGCTTCACGCTGCGGTTCAACAACAACACTCAGCACGGCATCGGCCGGCCTCGGCTGTCGCTACTGGCGAACGGCAAGCCGGCGGACCTGCTGAGTGAGCCGATCCCTGAAGCGATTCCCCGGGCGCTGGGGCAGTCTGCCGCACAACGTACACCAGAGGACAATGCCCGGCTCTTCCGCTGGTACGCGTCCC
>JBBRIK010000399.1:0-5820 GCA_038221045.1 Gemmatales bacterium | reverse complement strand
GCTTCTCCCAACCGCTCCCTTGCGGTCGCGGCTCGTAACCGGTCGCGGCTAACCGTCGCTCGACTCACTTTGGCAGCGCTTTCATGTATGCCTCGATCGTGTCGTAGTCGGCTGCCTTGATCGTCTTCCCCTGAGGGCCGCCCTGGACCCGGCTGACGTGCTTCTCCAGTTCGCCGTCCTTGACAAATGACGCCAGTTCCCTGGACCCCTCGCGGAAGATCCATAGCGGGCCAGCGTCGCCGCCAAACGTCACGAAGCCTCTCTTGCTCGTTCCGCCCGGCTTCTCGACCTTCGGCTTCGTCCCGTCGCCGTCCTTCGGCATCGGACTGGGCATCGGCGGCGTAAAGTCCTTGCGCAGATCGACGACGAGTTTGGTGTTACCTGTCGTCTTGAGGATGATCGTCTTGACGACCAGTTTCGCGCCGTCATTCGCCTTCAACGTGTACGAGTAGCTCTTACCCACCTCGACGTCCGGCGTCTCGAAGAGACGCGACTCGCCACGGGAAATCGTCTTGTAGCCGTCGATCACCAGGGTGGCCGACGCCGGCAGCAGCACCTCGAAGACGATCGGTTTCTTTTCCTGCGCCTGGGCCAGCGACGGCAGCGCCGCCAGAAGAAGAACCAGGGGAACTGCTGTGCGGAGCATGGAAGGAATCCTCAAGTGCGAAGGAAGAACTCTTTCGCGATAGGATCGAGCGCCGGTCTCCGTTCGTCAAGCACGAACCCTTCGAGAACTCCACGCCAGTCGGTCCTTGTGATTGTGATTCAGGCCAGAGTAAAATGAGCGATCATCGTGAAGAGAAGCGGAGGGTTGTCCTGAGCCTCCTTTTCCTCATTGGGGACCGCATGTCGCAAGCGATCGTCGATCCGGCCGAATTGCGCCGCTTCGCTCACAACCTGAAACGCTTCAACGAGGACTTGCGAACCAACCTGGCCACCCTCCACGGACAGATGCTCAACCTCGGCGACACCTGGCGCGATCAGGAACACGCGCATTACATCCAGGAGTTCGAGCAGACCCTCTCCCTGCTCGAACACTTCATGGAATCCGCCGACCAGCACATCCTGTTTTTGTCGCTCAAGGCCGAACGTATCGAGGATTATCTGCAACAGCGCTGACCCTCGGAGGAACCGCACCATGAACGAAGGAGCCGGGGTTCACGCCCTCGACGCGCTCAAGGACTGGTATGCCGCCCTGGCCCAGTTTCGCGACGACGCGGGCAACGCCCTGACGACGCTCGACCTGGCCCTCCAGCGAACCGGCGACTGGCTCGCGGAACAGCAACAGCACTGGCGGCGACAACGGCTGCGGGCCGAGGAGGAAGTCAGCCGGGCGCGAAATGAGCTGGCCGGCCGGCAGTTCGACGACTGGTCCGGCCGCAAGCCCGACACCACCGCACAGGAGAAAGCCCTGCGGAAAGCCCAGGACCGCTTGAACTTCATCGACGACCGTCTCGACGCCGTCCGTCAGTGGATGCTCCGCCTCCCCACCGCCATTCAGGACATCTTCGAGGGGCCGTCCCGCACACTGAGGCTCTTCGTTGACAGTGGCTTGCCGCGCGCCCTGGCCCTGCTCTCGCGTCAACTCGACTCTCTCGATCAGTACGTTGGACTTGTTCCTCAGCCCTCGTCGCCGCCTCTTCCAGGGACCACACCATGACGCTCGACGGCGGACACGGAATGCTCGCCTCCGCTCTGAAAACTCTCCAGGCCCGCTGGGACGGCGTTGAGCCGTACTGGCAGGACCTGCTGCGTCAACAATTCGTCGAGCAGGTCTGGGATCCGCTTCAGGAAACCACAGAGAAAGTACTCCAGGCCGCGGATCGCCTTCAAGTGTTGCTGAGCCAGATGCGCCGCGAATGCGAGGGGACCCGTGTCGATATCCACTCCGGTGATTGAGCCACCCGCCGCGCCAGCCACGCCGCGCTTGCTCTTCGATCGACAGCGTACCGCTCTGCTCGCGCTGCTCGCTCTGTTCAAGGAACGCCGGCAGATCGAGGGCGAAGGATTGCCCCGAATCGCTCGCACCGAGGCGCAACTCCTGGAGCAAGGAACGACCGCGCTGAAGGCCCTCGTCACTGCGCGCGACGAGGAGACGGCCCGTCTTGACGCCGGCTTCAAGGCGGAGCGTAAGGCACTCTCGGCCCGCGTGCGCGCCGAACTGGACGCCGAACAGCGGATGCACGAGGAGGCCGTGCGCCGATTCGATGATGACGAGGCCCAGGCGCGGAAAAAGCTGCGCGCGTCGATGCAGGACGCCCTGTGGGCCGCCGACTCGTTCCTCGAAGCCGGCCTGAAGCGCGTGCAGAAGCATCAGGACGCCGTCGAGCGCAAGGTTGAGGAAGCCCGCGAACAGAGAGAGAAACTGGCGACAGAGTTCACTCCGCTGTTGAAGAAGGCCGCTCTCGATGTCCAGGAAGTGACGCCCCGCCGCAAGCCCGCGCCGGCCGAGAGCGACCTCCGCACTCTGAGCGGCTTGCTCGAAAATGCCGGCGAACTCATTGCGGAAGTGCGTGCGCTGAAACTCTGGCGCTGGCTCAGCTTGCCCATCCAGATTGGGCTGTTCGTGGCCTGTATCGGACTCGGAGGGATTCCGGCACTGTTTCTGGAGCCGTGGCCGTTCTGGCTCGCCGGCGGAGTGATCGTCGGCCTGGGACTCGCCCTGTTGCAGCGACGTATCTTGAACGGCCTGCTGGCGCGTCAGATTCGTCGCGGCGGCCGGCTCCTGTTCGGGCTGCTGGATCAGGTCGCGCCGCTGGGCGAGACGATCCTGGCCGCCGAGGCCAGCGCCGCCGAGGGACAGCGAACAAGTGTGCAACAGCAGTACAACGGCAATCGACAGAAAGCCGAGGCTCGCTATCACCCTCAGCTCGAACAGTTCGAGGAGCGGATCCGTTCGGGGCGACAGGAACTGGAGGAGAAGCATCGAACCGAGGAAGAGCAATTCCGCGCCCGAGGTCTCCTGGACCTCAAACACGCGAAGGGACAGCACAAGCAGGGAAAGGCCGCCGCGCTGGCGCGACACGATCAGGCCGAGGCTCAGGCTCGCGATGACCTCGCAGCCCGGCTCAATCGGCTGCACCAGGAACGTGCTGAGATAATCGGCACCTTACAGGCGCGATGGGACAACGGCTGCCAGCGCTTCCTGAGCGAATGGTCCGAGTTGCGTCAGGCCGCGTCCAGTCATCCGCTCGATTTGCTCAATGGCTCCGGGCCGGCGACCTCCGTTCCAGCGGGTCTGCCTCTGGGATCGCTCGCGCTCGATCTGGCGTCGCTGCTGGGCGAGATGCCGACGACGAGCCTGACGCCGCTGCCCTCTCAGGCGATGCAGTTCCCCGCCTTCCTGCCGTTTCCGGGCCGGGGCGGGCTGCTGCTCCAGACTCAGACGGCGGGCAAGGCCGTCGCCATCCAGGCCCTTCAGGCGATGATGCTCCGGTATCTGACGGGGCTGCCTCCCGGAAAGGTGCGTTTCACCATCATTGATCCGGTCGGGCTGGGCGAGAACTTCGCGGCCTTCATGCACCTTGCCGATCACGATGAGGCCCTGGTCACGAGCCGAATCTGGACCGAGCCGGCCCACATCGAGGCGCAGCTTGCCGCCCTGACGGAACACATGGAGACGGTGATTCAGAAGTATCTACGCAGCCAGTTCGACAGCATCGAGGAGTACAACCTCGCGGCCGGCGAGGTGGCAGAGCCGTATCGCGTCCTTGTCGTCACCAACTTCCCGGTCAACTTCACGACCCAGGCCGCGCGCCGTCTCGTCAGCATCGCCGATAGCGGTGCCAGTTGTGGGGTTCACGCACTCATCAGTGCCGACGTTCGCCAGGCGATGCCGCAGGGTTTTCAACTCGAAGAATTGGCCGAGCTGTGCATGTGTTTGCGCTGGGACGGCAATCGCTTCGTCTGGACCGAGCCGGAACTGGAGCTATTCCCGCTGACCCTCGAAACCCCTCCCGACAATGCCAGGACCATCGAACTGGTGCGGCGCGTCGGTGCGTCCAGCCGCGACGCCAGCCGCGTCGAGTTCCCCTTTTCCTTCATCGCCCCGGCCATCGAGGACGTCTGGAGGTCGGACAGCCGGCGCGGCATTCAGGCGCCGCTGGGGCGAGCCGGGGCCGTTCGCAAGCTCGCTCTGCGCCTCGGACAGGGGACGGCTCAGCATGTCCTCGTCGCAGGCAAAACGGGTTCGGGCAAATCGACGCTCTTGCACGCTTTGATCGTCAATCTCGCGCTGCGCTACAGTCCCGACGAAGTCGAGATGTATCTCATCGACTTCAAGAAGGGCGTGGAGTTCAAGCTCTACGCGGAATTCCGGCTGCCACACGCGCGCGTCATCGCCATCGAGAGCGAGCGCGAATTCGGCTTGAGCGTGCTGCAAGCGCTCGACGCCGAGCTGCGTCAGCGCGGCGACCGCTTTCGCGGCGCCGGCGTCAACGACGTGGCGAGCTATCGCGAGATGAGGCCGGACGAACACTGCCCGCGCGTCCTGCTGATCGTCGATGAATTTCAGGAGTTCTTCGTCGAGGATGACAAGCTCTCTCAGGAGGCGGCCCTGCTGCTGGATCGTCTGGTGCGTCAGGGCCGGGCGTTCGGCCTGCACGTTCTGCTCGGCTCGCAGACGCTGGGCGGGGTCTATTCGCTGGCTCGCAGCACCATCGACCAGATGGCGGTTCGCATTGCGCTCCAGTGCAGCGAGTCCGACGCCCAGATGATCCTGAACAAGGACAACGCGGCCGCGCGCTTGCTGTCGCGTCCCGGCGAGGCGATCTACAACGACGCCAGCGGCGCGCTGGAAGGCAACGACGTTTTCCAGGTCGTCTGGCTGGCGGAGGAAGAGCGCGAGCGAATCGTGCGTTCGCTGCACGATCGAGCCGGCAGTACCGTGTTGCATCCGCGCAAGCCGGCGCTGGTCTTCGAGAGCAGCGCCCCGGCACGTCTTGAGAACAACCCCCTGCTGGAAGAGCGAACCGCGAGTGGAGAGCAGCCGCGCGCCTGGCTTGGAGAGGCGATTGCGATCAAGGAGCCGACGGCGGCGGTGTTTCGAGCGCGGGCCGGCAGCAATCTGCTGCTCGTCGGCCAGCATGAGGAGGCGGCCCTGTCGCTGTTGGCCTCGTCTCTGGTCGGCCTCGCCGTTCAGCATGCGCCAGGGACGGCTCGCTTCTGGATGCTCGACGCGATGGGGCCGGACGAGCCGCTGGGCCAGTACGTCGCGAGCCTGTTGGAGGGCTGGCCACATCCCGTGCAGCGCATCGCGCGCGGCGAGGTCGCGACAGCACTGGCCGCACTGGCCGATGAAGTGCAACGCCGATTGAAGGGCCAGGGCGAGCGCGAGCACTGTTATCTGTTGATTCATGGCTTGCAGTATTTCCGCGAACTGCGGCGCGGCGAGGAAGAGTTCGGCAGCGGCCGGCGCGGCGCGGACCGAACTGTGCGTCCCGACGAGCATTTTCAGACCCTGCTGCGCGATGGTCCTTCCGTGGGCGTTCACCTGCTGATGTGGTGCGATCAGTTGGCGGCCCTGAATCGAATTCTGGACCGGCAAGGATTGCGCGAGTGCGGCCTGCGTGTCTTGTTCCAGATGAGCGCGTCGGATTCGAGCCAGTTGCTCGATACGCCCTTGGCGAGCCGGCTGGGCCGGCATCGCGCTTTGTTCTTTCACGACGAGATGGCCCAGCCGGAGAAGTTTCGCCCGTACGATCTGCCGTCGCTGGCCTGGGTGCGCGAGGTGTCTTTGCGCATGGGGCTTTGGAAAAAACAAAAACCCAAAGACGCCAACCGCAAAACAATGCGAGGGGGGAAGGTTGGTGTTTTTAATCT
>JBBRIK010000398.1:0-5823 GCA_038221045.1 Gemmatales bacterium | reverse complement strand
GCTTGAACTTGCCTGTGCCGCCGTTGATCGGCACGAACACATTCAAATCCTGATTCAACTGCGCGTGGTCTTCAGGAGTCAGGCCCGGCTGGGCTGCTCCGAGATACTCGAGATTGAGGGGGCCGAGCAGTGGGGCCTTGGCCTTGACCTCCCATAACATCGTTCCCTGTTCCTTGCCCTTCTCGATCTTCATGGCATCGTTGTACTTTACGGAGGGTCCGCCGCGCACCTCGATCGCGCTTCCCTCACCCAAGGGAAGCTTCAACAGGACGCCGCTTCTGCCGATCACCTTCATTGACTGATCCGAGGCATAAGCCCCTTCCATCGATACTTCTCCAAAGAGATACACCGGGCCGGTCACCGGCATGGCGAACAGGTCTTCCGTGCTCCAGGCGCCGCGCTCGAAGGGAGAGTCGTTATCGCGCTCCGGTGCTTGCCAGACGAACTCCGACTTGATCTGTCCCCAATCCGTTTCCGATGTGTTCTTCAGTTTGCGCCGTTCGCGCTCGCCTGTCTTGAGGCCCGACCAGATGGGGGCTTCAAGCGGATTCGGCCCGGCAGACCCTGGCGGCGGCGCAGGTGATGCGGACGGGGCGGAAGACACAGGCGGGGTAAGCGGCGCAGGGGGGGTGGGCGGAACAGGACCAGGGGGAACCATCTCGGCAGCAGGAGGGGCCGGAACGACAGCCTGTGTTCCCGGCATAGGAGACGACGGAGGAGTGAACAATGCGCTGATGCTGCCCGGTGGAGGCGTTCCCGGCGGTCCCTCGCCTGGCTCCTCTGCCTGGAGGCGGCAGACGATCGCGGGCAAGAGCAATAGCACGGCCAGGAACCGGCGCGAAGGGATCGCGTTTGCCATGAGCCGTCCTCCCGGACTGGATGTTCCAATACTACTTATCGGTCGAGAGGGCTAGCAAAACTTCGCGAGAGAATCAAGACAGGTTCACCTGGCAAGATCGAGGTCCGGCTGTAAGGGTTGTGCGCGTCGGCCTGCTCAACAGGGCAAGGCGGGCTGCCTCTGGACCATGCGCGTGGCCAGCAGCAGGTAGCGCTGATGCAGGTCGAGTAACTGAGTCTGCTTCAACGGCGGATCGACAGCCTGGGACTGGATGCGCTGCTGTTCGCTGAGCAGCCAGCCAGCCAACTCCTCGAGCGTGGCGAACTCGCCGCGATCCTGCACCTGCTCTCGATGTTGAACCAGCACGGTCAACAACTGGCGTGCGTTGTCCTCGACGTCCTCCGGCGGCTGATGATCGCCGAGGTGACGGCGCAGGAAGTCGTCGAACAGAGGCCGCGACATCCAGGCACCGATGGCCGGCATCGCTTGCAGATAGGCGAGTTCGAGTTGCATCCGTGCCCGGTCGCGGCGTCGCTGGGCGTCGCTGGGCGTTTCGAGGTTGTGCAGCACCACGGGAGCAGGCAGCATCATCGCGTGCCGGACGGGCAGCGGCAGGTTCAGACTCGGAGTATCCTCAGTGGGTTTGTCCTTGCCGGGTTTCGCCGGCAGAAGTTGGCGAACGAGGGGAGTCCAGAACGGATCGATGATCCAGGCGACGACAAGGGCGAGGGCGGCTGCCGCCAGGCCATGCAGGGCGGCGATACTGAAATGCTCCGCGGACGCTTCGTTCCCCGAAACCGCCACATAGCCGCCGTAGCCGAGGAAGACCGCCAGGGCCAGCCGCAGCCGTCGATGGACGAAGCTGAGGACCGGGAGGACAATCCAGGCCAGGGCCAGCACGACGCCGGCCGCGGCGCCACAACGCACGCCATGACGCCACAGAGGCGTTCCGTCTTCGAGCTTGCCGCTGAACCACAGATAACCGCCATAGACGAGGAACGCCGTCGCCGCCAGGCGCAGTCCCCAGTTCTGCAAGCTCGACTGTCCCGCGACCATGCGCGAGCCGAAAAAGACGAGAATCCCAACGACCAGGCCGAGAAAGCACGGATCGGCGCTATCGAGGAAGCCGAGCAGATTGCGAGCCGCGCTATCGAAGTCGGCGTGGCTGAGGCGTTGGAGGAGATCGGTCATGGCGGGATCCCAGGCGGGAGGCAGGACTATTACATACCCTAAGGAGAGGAGAATTTCCTGTCAAGTTGAGTCGGTGCGCGAAACGAGGGAGCGCTCCTATGCCTCGCTCTCCAGCTCCGCGAGCAATTCGCGCCAACTCTCGAGCTCTCGCGCCGGCTCGAACAGGGGCCGCTGCCGCTCGCACCCCGCTCTCAACTGCTGATAAAATGCCGCGTCCGTCTCCGCGCGCAGGAGCAACTCCGCCAGTGCCTGCGCGTCGCCACACGGAAAGAAGCCGGGATAATCGTCGCCGAGCAGGCCAATCGACCCGGCAATATGGGAGGACAGCACCGGCACCGACAGCGTCACGGCCTCGGAGATGGCGTTCGCGCCTCCCTCGAGTTGTGACGTCAGCGACAGCAGCCGGCATCGCGACAGGAGGCGGAGCGCCTTCCAGCGCGGCTGTTCTCCGAGCCAGCGATAACGCGGATTCGACGTTTGTTCCGCACGGGCGGCGTCGGCCATGTCGTCGCTCAGGGCGGCACCGAGATGCAGCACCCGAATCCGCGACGAGGCGGGCAGCAAGCGGGCAGCCAGCGCGGTGCGGAGAGGGTCCTTGACGGCGCGCAGATGCCCCATGACACACACCTCGAACGCTCGTTCGGATGGCTTCTGGCGTGAACGCGGCGGCGGCACCGATTGATAGATCACGCGGGCCAGGGGGCGCAGCGCTTCGGGCAGTTCGTCTCGGGCGAGTGGCTGAAGAATGACAAGCCGGTCCGCCAGTTCCAGCGACTCGCGCGCCTCGGGACTCGTGTGAATGTCGCTGTAGACGTCGGTGCCGGTCAGGGCGAGGACGATGGGCGCTCCGGGCTGTTCGGCGTCGAACCGCTTGATGGCGGCGTGGCTCTTGCGGGCGTGCAGGGCAATGAGCAGATCGCGCGGCTGGCCGCCATATTCCGTAACGATCTCGACGCGATGCCCGAGTTCCTTGAGGAACTGCGCCCAGCGGATGGCCGTGACGCGATTGCCATGCAGAGACTGGGGTGGCGCGGGCGTGACGAGGAGGATCTTCATGGCAGGTCGTTGCGAGGGATGTGATGTTCCAGCGTTGTACTCTCCCTTCCGATCGGCCACGATAATGAGGGAGCAGACCCGCCAGCAGTGCAAGCGGAAGGGTCCGCCCCTGGTGGGTCAGGGGCGGGACGCTCATCTCACTTACTTCTTCTTGAACTCATCGACGGTCCCCTTCTCGTCCTCGGTGATGAGCGCGGTATCGGTCAGGGTCTTGATCTTGAGCGTCTGCTTCACCTCCTTGTCTTTCACCTTGACTGTGGCCATGATCTTGTCCCCTTCGACCTTGTACTGCCCCTCCATCTTCTCGGCGTTGGAGGTCATAAGCATCTTCCCATCCTTGGTGAACTCCACGAGGGTGCCTGCAGGAGTCTCCTTCGTGGGTTTGGTCACCTCCCAGGTGCCGAGAATCTTTTCCGCGTTGGTCTTCTCCTTCGAGCTACAGGCGGTCAGAGAGAGAAGCATCATCGCCATTCCGAGCAATCGTAGAGGTCTCATCGGCAGTCTCCTTATCCCTTGATGGCAGGCGACGTCCGCCCGCCTAACCTGCCCTATTATCGTGAGGGGACAGGGCAGGATCAATGTGCCGCTTTCGTGTCTTGCCCATTACGCAAAGCGAGGTCGTCTTGCCACCCGTGCCGAGCAACCCATAATCCCCCCTGGGAAGGGAGACCATTCATGAGTGAATTCAGGCCGTCTGAAAAAGCAATTGTGGGTTGTCTCCTTGGCGGCGCTGTTGGAGATGCTCTTGGTCTTTGCGGCGAGAGGCTGTCGCCACGACGCCTCGCGCGGATGTTTCCCCAGCCTGGGCGCTATCACTTCTTCTTCGGACGTGGCATGGTGTCGGACGATTAGGGACACGTTCTTTCCGCCCAGCACTGGGCTGGATCGAGTGCGGTCCACTTCCGAACCTGACCCGTCAGGCTTCGCCACGCTGTTTCCGCAGTGCGAGGAGTTCCGCGTGCAAGCGCTCCACTTCCAGTTCCGCTGTCACTCGGTTCTGATATTCCTTGTCGGCAAGGGTTTGCGCCTTGTCGGCGCGATCGCGTTCCTTGTCGGCCCGCTTGCGCTCCTTGTCCGCACGTTTGCGATCCTCTTCCCCCTGACGACGAGATTCCTCGAGATCGCGTTGCATTTCCGCCGGCAGCGG
This sequence comes from Gemmatales bacterium, assembly GCA_038221045.1. Lineage (GTDB taxonomy): Bacteria > Planctomycetota > Planctomycetia > Gemmatales > Gemmataceae > JBBRIK01. The sequence continues at coordinate 1,591 of JBBRIK010000398.1, read as the reverse complement.
TAATAACTTGCCGCGGAACCAGTAGCGCACCCAGCCGTTGCGCAGGGCCACTTCCAGTTCCAGTTCCGCGATCGAATAGCGTTCCTGCTCATTGGGTAGAACCGTCACATACTTATCGCCATTGTGCCGATAGAGAGTCAATTCCTGGTTGTCCGGGTAGAAGAGGAGATAGTACGGCACCTTCATCTGTTGCTCGTACTTCTCCATGTTGTCGTCGTAGTCCTTGCGAGCATTGTGCTTCGAAACATACTCGAGGACGCAGAACGGCCGGGCCGGTTGTAGCTCCAGATTGTAACTGCCGCTCGCCTCGATCTCACCGTCGTACAGAATGAGCATGTTGTCAGGGACGACTTGACGGGGGCGGCGACGACGCCGGGCTGGATCTTGAAACTGGACCAGCAACTCGTTGAAGACATGGAGGTCGCGCCGATGAGGTTTGACCAGCGCGAAACTCTCCAGGGTAATCTCGCGTTGGGTTGCTTGCGCGGTCGCTTCCATGAAATGCTCCAGCGACAGGCTTCGGAGATAGGCCTGGGCTGCCTCCTCGTACCAGGCTTCAAGCTCTTCGCGGGTCTGAAATGTTGGCATGAGCAGTGTCCTCCACAATGAAATCGTCCACAATCTAGCGAATGGGACTCCCTCATGAAAGCCGAGATTGAACCTCCCTTACGCCGGCAGCCCGAGTGAACCAACGATCTCCCTCACATTCTTCGATCCCAGCGAGGCGATCGCTCCAGGTAATGCCTCGACGATGCGTACCGACGCGGTCGGATCGAAGAAGTTGACCGTCCCCAGTTGCACCGCGCTCGCCCCGGCCACCAGGAACTCCATCACGTCGTCGAGCGTGCTGATGCCGCCGACGCCGATGATGGGAATGGTCACATTCCGCGCCACTCGCCACACTACCCGCAGCGCCAACGGCTTGATCGCGGGGCCGCTCAGGCCGCCGGTCACATTGCCGAGGATCGGTTTTCGCTTCTTCCAGTCGATGGCCATGCCGACAAACGTGTTGACCAGCGACACCGCGTCCGCGCCTCCGTCCGCCGCCGCCTGCGCGATCGGCACCACATCGGTGACGTTCGGAGTCAACTTGGCGATCAAGGGCAGCGAGCAAACGGCCTTCACCCGCTGCACCACGCGCAGGGTCACGGCGGGTTCGATGGCGAAATCGACGCCGCCCGAGACGTTGGGACACGACAGGTTCAACTCCAGCGCCGCGAGTCCCTGCGTCTGACCGATCATCGCCGCCATTTCGACGAAATCGTCCTCACTCTTGCCGGCGATGTTGGCGATGACTGCGGTTTGCAGCGTCCGCAGATAGGGAAGATGATGTTCGAGGAAGTGATTGATGCCGTCGTTATCGAGACCAATGGCGTTGAGCATACCCGACGCCGTCTCGACCGTGCGCGGCGGCGGATTGCCGGCGCGCGGCTGGCGCGTGACCGTCTTGGGAATGACGCCGCCGAGCTTCGTCACATCGACGAGGCCGGCCATTTCCTTGACGTAGCCGAACGTCCCCGACGCGACGAGGATCGGGTTGTCGAGTTTCAGCCGGCCGAGCGTGATGGACAGGTCAATCATCGTGCAGCCC
>JBBRIK010000397.1:0-5823 GCA_038221045.1 Gemmatales bacterium | reverse complement strand
GCTAGGCCGACGATGGCGCAGGTGACCGTCCGCAGCACGCGCTGGAAGCCGACCGAGTTGAGGATCGCATCGACCATGCCCACTGCGGCCGCTACGAAGCAGCCGAGCATCATGCTGATGATAAGCGTCTTGAGCAGTTTGTGGGTGTCGGGGTCTTCGCTCATGTAGTGGCCGGGAACGCCAGGCCCCATCAAGGCGCAGACGCCCCAGGCGAGGAACGCCGCCCAGCCGCCGCAAATCGCGCAGTAGTAGATGAACAAACGAAAATTCATGCGGCAACCGCCTCAACTGGCGCTCCGGCCGCTAGCGGCTTAGCGCGCGCCTCCCGCTAAGCCGCTAGCGGCATCCTAGCCGAACAAACTGCTTCCACTGACGCGAATCGTCCGGGGCGTGGACTCCGTCGAACCGGACTTCGCCTTGATCTGCTTGATGCCGAGTTTGGTCGCCTTCACCTTCCAGGAGACAGGCACTCGTTTCCCCGCATCCTTCGCGGGCACATTCTGCGTCGCGTTCTCGCCCGCGGCCAACTCGATGCCGTCGGGCAACTCCAGCGTCACCGGCTGATTGGGCCGGGCGTTGTGGACATAAGCCATCACCGTGAATTCCTTGTTCGCCACCACGGCCGGATCGGCACTGAGAGTCAGGCCCGTGCCGCCAGCCCCGGCTTTCACGTCCAGCGAGTTCAGGCCGTAAGTGAAGCCCTTGTACATGGTGTCGCCGGGATTCATCTTTGAATTCGTCGCGTCCCAGTAGATGACGACACAGGAATCCTTTTTCAGGTCCGTGGCGATGGGCAGGAACTCGCCTTTATCGCCCCAGTCCCATGTTACTTGCGGGTTCTCCGGTTGCTGGCAGATCACCAGCCGGGTAATCTCGTCGAACTTCTCGACTTCGGGGTAGTCATACCGATAGACCGGATTCTTTTTCTTATCGACCTTGGGTTCCTTTGTCCGGGGGTCGATCTCCGGGATGGCGATCCGGGGGAGTTTCACGCCGCTAAGGTTCAAACCGAAGCGAGCGACCGTTCCCTGATCCTTGAGGTTCTCGGGGTCCTCAACTGCCTCGATGTAATCGGGAACATCCTTCCCCTTCAGGTCGGCAAGGGTACTCATAAACTCCTTGCGGCCTTGGATCGCGAAGGGAACTCCGTCGTTGGCCCCAATGAAAGTGTCCAGCAGCACACGCACACTGACCGTCGGGGTTTGGTTGCCCGCATTGTGGATCGAGTAATAGACGAGGCAATTCTCGAGGTTCTCCGACGCGCCAGGCACCAGCAACACATGCTGGGTCACCTCGACGCCGGTTTCGACGTAGCGGATTTTCGTCGTCCAGTATTTATCCTTGACCACTTCTTGACGCCTCTCACGCGCCGCCAGCGTGTTGGCGTGTCGCGTCGCTCCAAAAATGAACTCGTAGCCATTGATTCGGATGACGGTGTTATTCGTTTGCCCGTTGCGGCCAAACGTCAATCTCTTCTCTTCCTGGGGATTGTTCGGGTCCTTCACCCCGATGAGAGACAATCCAAAGCGATTGTCGTCCGTGAAACCGACGCGCAGTTTCGGAGCCGTTTGCATCAGTCTTTGAACCAATGTGCCCGCAGCGGGGGGATCCTTGTCCTTCGGTACAACGATCGCCTCCGCTTTGCGCGTCAAGACGAGGATAATGAGCAGCAGCAGCGCCAGGGCCAATCCCGCCGCCGCCATCCAGTGCATGCCGAAGCCCTGCGGGCGTCTCCGGGGCGTGAGGACTGGTGCCGGCAGCGGCTCCGGATCGGTTGATTCCAGAGTCATCACCGGCATGGTCGCGATGGCTCGCGCTCCCTCGCGCTTCGACACCGCCGTCGTGACAGGTATCACCGCCGGCGCATCGCCCCCCCCGGTAAAATCGAGGCTCTGGCCGATCTGCAGCGTCACCGGCACGACGAATTTCTGGGTACCATTCGATTGGATCAGCACCTTGGCCGTGAGGGTCTCGCCAGGACGATCCGGGATCATCGGCACATTGATGGTGATGGTCGCGACCCGGCCATTGAGTTTCGCCCGCCCCACTTCGAGCCACGGCTGATTCGACGAGCCATGCGCATAGACGGGCCTTTTCTCGGCGGTCGAGATGGTCAGCGTGTGTTGCAGGTTCTGATCGCCGGCGTTGCCCGTCAGCGCCACCGACCGCTGACTGATCTCGACCTTGGGAGGCGGCGTCAGGCCCAGCGCTTCAAAGAACTGCTGCACCGCGCCGATGCCGACAGCCGTCGGACCCTGTACGGGATAGGTCCAGCCATTGGACTTGTACCAGTTTGCGACATCGCCCTTCTCGAAGAGTTGGGCCGACTCCTTGGGGTTGGTCTTGGCCTTCTCGGCCACCTGACGCGGGCTGCGCGCGCCGGCCAACAGACTGCTGCCCGGATACGGCTTGACCGGTACGACGCATTTGACGAGGACCGTCACCGGATCGCCGCCGTTGGAATCAACGAGCAGTTTGCCTTCGAGCGGCTTGTTGTTCGCCCGCAGTTTGGCACCCTTGACGTGAACGGTTACCTGGGTTTCATGCGTGAACTGGAAAATCTTCTCCGCCACGCCCTGTCCCTCACCGAGGGTCAGCCAGGGCGTATCGATGGCCATTACCTTGCCGTAGAGCAGTCTCATGCTCTGGTTTTCAAGGTGCAGTTGCAAGTCGCGATCCTCACCGACCTGGAAAGTCCCGAGATTGATCTCCTGGGGATCGACGCGCAACATGGGGGGCTGAAGGACCTGGGTTGGCAGCTTGTCGAGCAGCTGATCGAGTCCGCGATCAAGGTCGCCGAACTTCTTGGCCTCGTCGGCAGCGCGGGAGAGATCGGCCCGGCCCATGCCACCGAAGAACGCGCCGAAGAACCCTTGCGACAGCAGGTCCCTGGCGGCGTCCCAGTCTTCCTGACAGGCGGTCGCCAGTTCATCGAAACTGCGGCAGGAGCGGCCCGAGGGAAAGACGAAGGGATTGGAAAACTGTTGCGCACCGACGGCGACGGGCCCCGCTCCACGGCCACCGTGGCCATTCAGGGCGAACCCATCGTGGTAGCAGTAGACCGCATCCGCCGGATTGGCGCGGGAACATTTGACGCAGGTGAGAGACATGGCAATCCCCGGCAGGAGAAATGATGAATGATGAATGATGGACGATGAATGAAAGTCAACGACTTCGTATTCACTTTTTCCGTCCATTCATCATCCATCATTCATCATTCATCATTCTCTTCAGACGACGACTTTCATCTGCACATTGCCGATCTGGATGACGTCGTTCGGCTTCAGCGGCAACTGCTTCCCCGGATTAACACGGGTGCGGTTGAGATAGGTGCCGTTGGAACTGTTGAGGTCTTCCAGCATCAGCGTGTTGTTTTCGAGGTGAAGCACCGCATGCTGGCGGGAACACCAGACGCGATCCGGCGGCTCCTGGTCCTCGAGATCGATATCGACCGGCTTGTCGTCGGCCCGGCCGATGAAGTTCAGCCCCTCGAAGAGGGGGTACTCCACGTCGCGGCGCTGACCGCGAATGACGACGAGTTTCGGCTTCGAGCCAGGCGGCAGAGCACCGTCGCCAGCCGGAGCCGCGGCCACAGGCGCGGGCGGGGGTGCAACGGGGACCGGGGGTGGAGGAGGCGGAGGCGCGGCCGCGACAGGCGGAGGAGGAGTCGGCGGCGCCGCGTGAATCGGCTCGACTGCGACAGGAGCGACTTCGAGGGGGGCGGCTTCGACCGGCATGACTTCGATGGGTTCGACCGGCATGACCTCGACCGGCATGACCTCGACCGGCATGACTTCGACCGGCATGACTTCGACCGGCATGGGTTCGACGGCCATCGGCGTCAGTTCCATCATCGGCATCACCGGCACCGGCGAGACGTCCATCGGAGCGACGGGAATCGGCTCGACCGCCGCAGGGGCGGCGGCGGCTGGCGCCACGCCACTCAGATCCGACTTGCACTGTTCGCAGAACAGCGAGCCGTCTTCGTTGTTGAAGTGGCAGAAAGGACAGATAATCATGGTGTCTTGATCCCCAAGAAGTAAGGGCCACTCCTGTGAAAGGGGGCCGACCTTGCTGCCCGCGGCGCCAGCGCCGGTTCACGAGAGCGTGCGCAGCTTCCGCGATGATGTCGTTGAATTCCACTGGGCCAGGCTGCTTATCGTTTCGCGGGTCCGCCGCGAGACGACAAGCAGCCGATGAACACGATCAATCCTGCGCCGCCCGAGCGGCGTCATCGACGGCCAACTGCGTCTTCTTCGACACACGGCCGCCAACGTTCAACTCCTCCAGCACCTGACGAGCCAGCATCGTCTTCTTGGCGGCTCGGGGTCCCATGACCTCGGCTTTCTTCTCGATGGCCTCGGCCACGCGTTTCACTTCCTCGATGTTGTTGGACGCGATCGCCTTCTGAAGGATCGCGTTCTGCTCGAACAGTTGCACTTCGTCGATGTGCCGGGCGACCTCGGCGTTGATGTAGCCCTGCGTCGCCGAGTACTGCACTTCCAGCGGAACCGGCCCCGTCGTCTCGCGCTTGCCCGTGCCCGGATCGAACGACACTTCCAGCATCGCGATGTTGAACTTCCCTTCGGGCCGTTTCGGCAGCGTCAGATCCAGAATGTAGCGCGACGATTTATCGCGCTCCATCGTGCCGAGTTGGGCGAGCAGATGCCGTTCCTCCGGCTCCGTCACCGCCAGTTCCTTGATGTCCGGCACGACCTGGCGAACGCGCTTGACCTTGATGTCCTTCATCGGCCGCAGGTGCATCTCGACATTGAGGAAGCCCGCCGCCGCCAGGGCCTCGAACTCGGCCTTGAAGAGCTTCTCGGCCGCGCCGGCGTCGTTGACGTCGATGTAGCCCCAGTCGCCTTCGGACAGCTTGGCCAGATCCTTGATGAGGCTCTGGTTCCACTCCGTGCCGACGCCGATGACGTTGAGTTTGACCTTCTTCTGGGCGCACTGCTGGGCGAGTTGCTTGCACATCTGCTCGCCAGACGTCTCGCCGTCGGTCAGCACCATGAGTTGGCTGAGCTTGCCGGCGGCCGCGCCCTTCTCGATCTCGCCGAGTCCGTACTGGATGCCCAGATCCATCGCCGTCCCGCCGGGATCGACCTCGAACATATCGACCTTCTGAATGACGTCCTTGATCTTGTCGAGGTCCGAGATGGGCGTCGGCGGCAGCACGACCTGGGCGTTGTGGGCGAACGCCACGACGGTCAGCGTGTCGGTCGGCTTGAGCTTCTGGACGCCGGCGATGGCGGCGTCCTGAATGCGTTTGAGCCGGCTGATGCCGGTGCCGTCTTCCTCGTACATCGAGCCGGAGACGTCGAGGACGAGCGCGAGGTTGAGACTCGGCGCCATGCCGGCTCCGCCTCCCGCCGGGATGAGTTTGATCAGCGCGTAGCTGGCCGCCGACTCGCCGGCGACGGCGATGCTGGCGCGGTACATCATGCGTTCGATGTGAATTTTTGGTGGTGCGCTCATGAGACAGGCAACTCCCCTCGAAGGATCCGGTCAGGCACTCGCCGCGAGAATCCGGGACAGATCGCCCTCACGATTCCCGCCTCGCGGCGTGAGAATTCCAAGCGAATGCGAAGAATAGTCCCGCCCGAAAGCGGTGAGATAAGAATTTTCTTACCATAACAGAGAGGCGTCTACAACAAAATCGTTTCTCGAATTGTTTTCTTCCTCTCCAGTCTAACAAATCATCCTTTCCGCGTCATCCCTCCAGTCGCTACAACCGGTCCCGTCCACACACGCGCCGCCGTCGAGGCAGTGGCCCTCCTGACCGGCAGCGCCTTGCCCGCCAGAAACGCAGCAGCCCCT
>JBBRIK010000396.1:0-5830 GCA_038221045.1 Gemmatales bacterium | reverse complement strand
GATGAGTTTGCCAAGTTGCCCCGCGAGCCAGGCGACATTCTCGGCGTCAAGGGGCGGAGTCAAGGCCTTGGAGTAATCGATACTGCGCGCATAACGTGAGCGCGCATAGATCGCCTCGATCATGGGCTGAAGATCGAGAGTGAGGTCCGGGTCGGGTTCGTCCAGGGGAATGGCGAGAGGTGGAAGCTGTTCGCGGAAGCCAGCCCGCCAGACCGAGCAATAGGGGGCTCGACGACGCCGGCACATGAGGAGGTAGTACGGAGAGTTGGGCCAGGGTGTCAGCATCGGCATCCGGCGTCCGCCTCGCAGCAGGTCGATCTCGATGAAGTTCGCCGCTCCCAGAAGCAGGGCCTGTCGCTTCCGCAAGTACAGGTCCCATCCTTCGGTATTCGGACGTTTGTTCGACGGTGACAACACCTCAATGCTCGTTACAAGCCGCTCCTCCGGCCCTGCCTCGAAGATCTCGATGAAGTTCTCACGGTATCGCTCGTCGATGAACGCCTTCATCTCAACCGGTGCGGACGCGGTCTGCGGTTCAACTACAGCGGTTGCTGTTCCCGTCGCTCCTGAAGTCGGAGTTGATCCATGGGACCGAATGGCGGCGTCCGGAAGGAACGGATGGGTTTCCTTTCCGTCCTCGCCAGCGAGGACGATATAACTTCGCTCCCCCGTGCGGACGAAATAGCGTTCCGGGAGTAGCGCCGCGAGCGCGCGTTCAAGGTCTCCGATGAGCTTCGTGTGGAAGTCTCCCCAGAGTCCGCTGGCCTCGATGTACGGGTCCATGCCTGGGAATGGTGACTTCATGAACGGTGCCTCCACATATCGATGGGTTCGAGCTACTCGGCAGGATAGCTCAATCCTGGGTCGAGAGCCAGCGGAGTCCGCCCTCGCCGCCCAAGTACCCCTCCTCCACTATTTTCAGGGGCCATGCAGGAGTACAATGTTGCTGGAGAAAGGAGGACCTATCATGCCACGAGTCGAAGTCATTCGAGCAGAGGTTCAGCGCATGCTTCGCGCGGCACCAATCCGCCCGATTGCGCTCAACCTGGAGAACGGCGACCGGGTGATTATTGCCTATCCGGAGAACATCGCTTTCAACCCGGCCGCTGGCGATTCAGTCGGAGGATCGGAGGATTTCTACGTCCTCTCGAACAAGCTGAGGCTCTTCAGTACATTTTCCGCAGTAACGAGTGTTGCTTTGGTGGACCGCGTTGAACTGGCAGGATGACGTTCCTTCCTCAGGCAGAAACCGCGGCAGGTTCCCGTCCATATAGGGTCGTCAATTCAGCGAGTCGCCCGAGAACCTCGTCGGTCAGCATCTCTTTTCGGAATCGCCAGTTCCAGTTTCCGACTTCGCGTCCAGGATAATTCATCCGGGCCTCGGCCCCCAGGTTCAGCACGTCCTGCAGCGTCGTCAGCGCGTAATCCGCGACCGACATCCACGCAAGCCGGATCAGGTCCCAGGTCACATCGCTGCCATCGCGTCCGAGGTAATGCCGCAGCAGGTCCTTCTCCGAATCGTTGATCGAGTTGTACCATCCCCAGGTCGTATCGTTGTCGTGAGTGCCGACATAGACGACGGCATTTCGCTCGTAGTTGTGAGGCAGGAAGCGATTCTCCGTGGCACCCCCGAAAGCGAATTGCAGGATGCGCATACCCGGTAGCCCGAAATCATCGCGTAGCGCCTCAACCTCCGGCGTGACGACACCCAGGTCTTCCGCGATGAACGGCAGTCCTCCCAGACCCGAACGGAGGGCCTCGAAGAGATCATTGCCCGGACCGTCCACCCATTCACCGACTTCAGCGGTCGGGTTCATTGCGGGAATGTGATACGCAGCGGAGAAGCCGAGAAAATGGTCGATCCGGCAGAGATCGACCTGCGTGAGGGCAGCGCGAGCGCGAGCGATCCACCAGGCGTAGCCGGTCTTCTTGTGGGCGTGCCAGTCGTAATGCGGATTGCCCCATTTCTGTCCCGTCTTCACGAAGTAGTCCGGCGGTACTCCGGCGACGACGATCGGCTTGCGGTTCTCGTCGAGCAAGAACAGACGCGGATTCGCCCAGACGTCAACGGAATCCCCTGCCACGAAGATCGGGATGTCGCCGATCAGCTTCACGCCCTTGCCGTTGGCGTAACGCTTCAGGGATTGCCATTGACGATCGAAGAGGAACTGGACGAACTGCTGATACCCGATCGCGTCGGCCAGTTCAAGTCGAGCATCCTGAAGAGCTGCGGGACTGCGGAGACGGATCGCATCCGGCCAGTCGTGCCAACTCGATCCGCCGTGCGCTTGCTTGATGGCCATGAACAGGGCGTAGTCGTCGAGCCAGGAACTGTTGGCTATGCGAAAGTGTTCGAGATCGTCGCGAAACTCGCGGGCCGTCCCACTCTTGAAGCGCTCCCAGGCCAGCGCCAGCCATCGTGACTTCAGTTCGACCACGGGGCTGTAATCGACACAGTCAGGATTCATCTGAATGTCGCTGACATCCGCTTTCTCGAGCAGCTTGTCCTCAATGAGGGAATCGGGACTGATGAGAAGCGGATTGCCGGCAATGGCGGAGTAGCAGGAATAAGGCGAGTCGCCGAAGCCGGTCGGCCCCAGCGGCAACACCTGCCACCAAGTTTGTTTCGCCCGGACCAGCGTATCGACCCAGGCGTGCGCTTCGGGACCGAAATCGCCGATCCCGTAGGGTCCAGGGAGTGAGACGGCGTGAAGCAGAATGCCTGCGGAACGCGGCGAGGGAGACGTCATTGGAATCCTTCTAAATGGCGGCAGGACGGTTACTTCAAGGAAGCAAGAAACTCGACCAGATCGCGCAGTTCAAAGAGGGTCATGTGCTGGAGCAAGTCTTCCGGCATCGCGGACTTCCCAGCCTGACGATCCTCCACGTCCTTCTTTTCAATTTTGATTATCTTCGCCTCGGGCGTTATCAGGGTGATCGATTCCTTATCCTCCGCCTTGACGATGCCGATGATTTGCTTGCCCGCTGTCGTCGTTAGCACGACAGTCTCGAAGCCCTTGGCGATCTGCTTGTTTGGCTCGACGATCGATTCCAGCAGATAATCGCGTTTCTGCTTGCCGGCAATGCCGGCCAGGTCCGGTCCCACCTCGCCGCCCTCACCTTTGATCTTGTGACAGCGCAGACACGACAATTCAGCCTTGTTGTAGAAGAGCGCCTCACCACGCCGGGCGTCGCCGCCTTGCATTGCCTCGCGGAAGGGAGCGAGATGATCGGTTGCTGGCTTCGATGACTCATAGCGCGTGACTTTCGCCCGCGCCAGCGCGGAGGGCAACGAACGCGCGGCTTCGAGGACGTCGAGTTGCAACTCAGGGGCCACGTCCTTGGCGAGCAGAAGATCGAACTGCCTGCCAATCGCTGCCTGCGCCTCGGGAAGTTTTATCGTAGCCAGCCCGGCGAGAGCGGCTTGCCTGCTTTCCAGAGTCGCCTGTTTCTTCTGCTCAGGAGTGTAGACCGTTGGCGTCCTTTCCTCTTCCTGAAGGACGCGCGTCATTAGAGCCAGAGCGCGGGCAGGATCGCGTCCGGCGATGATCTGACGACAGGCCCGGCGAAGGGCCGGCTCACTGTCCATAAGCGACATATTGATCGCCTCATCGAGACGCTGATCGCGCAGCCCCTCCAGAGCGAGCAGCGCCTCGACCCGCACCGCAGGACGTTCAGTAGTACTGCGGACCATTTGCAGAAGCAACGGACCGACTTCCTTGATGCCGAGCTTGCCGGCGATCCGAGACGCCTCCTGGCGGACCACGTCGTTGCCTGTGAACAGTTTGCCCATGACGCCGCGAAATGCGTCGGCCGCGATCAGAGGGGGACAGGGCTCGAGGGGACGCCAGAGGTTCAGGACGCGATCGCGTCCCGAGGGCTTGCTCCAGTCGCCGAGGATTCGCAGTGCTTCAAGACGCGCAAGTTCAGGAGCGTCGGCTCGCGTGGCGAAGGCCGCGACGGAGGAGGCATGTTTCGCCTTTCTCAGGTGTAAGTTGGCGTTGAGAGCGCGAAACAGCAAGGGAATCGGATCGACGGACTTCACGTCGGGACTCGCTGGCTTGCCGGCGCGGAGCAGACTGGAGAGACGTTTCTCCGATGCCGCTGATTCATCGAGCAGAGCGGCCAGGTCCGGCAACGCCTCGCGGATCGGTTCGTCGTGAATCGCGCGAGCGGCCTCGGCGACGATGAACGGATCGCCATCGTTGAGGAAGCGTGCGATCTCCTTGTTGCCCTGACGCCGAAGCGCCAGCACCAGTCCCAGACGAACAGCCGGGGCCGTGTCAGATGTCAGATCGACGTCGCGAATAATCAGCGGCAAGCGCGCGAGGGCGGTAACGGCAGCGTGACGTAGATACGCATCGTTGCCCGCGTCGGCCCTTAACACTCGTTCGAGATCGACGCGCGCGAGAGCCTGGAAGGTGTCGTCCTGGGCCGCGGCCACATGACCGAGCGACTGCGTGGCGAAAAAACGAACGCGTGGTTCGGCGTCGCGCGTCAGTTTCGCGAGCGGGGCGATGAAGATGCGAGACGTCGTTTCTCCCAGCACATGAGCCGCCTGGGCGCGGACCTCCGCGTCGTCGTCCGACAGTAGAGGCGCGACGGCGTCGAACGCCTTCACTTCCTTGCGTCCGATCTGCCCCAGGCCCCAAAGGGCATGGATGCGAGCGAGGTGATCCTTACTCGTCTTCGCGATCTCCGCCAGCGCTGGAATCGCTTCCTTTCCCCTGGCAGCGAGAGCGAACTGAGCTTCCTGCCGGACCTGCTGGTGCGGATGGGCGAGCAATCGCTGTAGCTCTGCAACCTCGCGTTTGTCGAATCCCTCGGCGAGAAACTTCTTCACCTCGGCGACCTGGGGCTTCTTCACGCTCTCGGGATCGGTGATCTTGTAGATGCGTCCCTTGCCCGTCAGGCCCCAGCCCTGAACCCAGTCGCTGACGTAGAATGCGCAATCCGGTCCAAAGTCACAATCGGTCGCGAGAACGCTCCAGGCGAATTGCTGCGGATTGACCAACTCGAACGATGCACCCTTCGGCTTGACGGAGAAGGACCAGACGCCGCTGCCGTTCGGCTCACCCCGGAAATCACAAACGAAGAAGTGGCCCTTGTACTGAGCCGGCAGTCCCAGTCCTGGATAGTGACAGATTCCCGATGGACCTGCCGTGAAATTCGCGAGAGGCGGCAAGATGTAGGCCGGCTGGCCCTCATGGCGCGGGAGCCAGAGCTTCTCGTAGTTGAATGGGCCGCGATTGCCCCACTTCGATTTCGGATCGTGCAATTGGCTGCCGTACTGATAGCCCATGCGCCAGCCGCTGTCGCCGCCCTCGGCGACATGGACCAAACGCGCCTGATCGCCCGAGTCGGAGTTATTATCGACCGTGAAGAGGTTGCCGTACTCGTCGAACGCCAGTTCCTGCGGATTGCGCATTCCCCGCTGCACAACCTCGAGATTCGAGCCGTCCAGGTCGCAGCGCAGCACCGCTCCCATGTCGGGATAGAAGAGATGCTTGCCTTCCTTCGTCTTAACGTTTAGGCCGCGGTCGCCACAGGTGAAGTAAAGCCGGCCGTCGGGACCGATGCGCAGGCCGTGCAGATCGTGGCCGATGAACGCGACATGAACGCCATAGCCTGTCGAGAGCGACTCGCGGACGTCAGCGGTGTTGTTACCCTTGGTGTCGCGCAGTTTCCAGAGATCGGGAATGCAGGTGAAATAGACGTCGCCCTTGCGTGCGAGGATGCCAGCACCGAGTCCCTCCTCGGCCTTGTGGAAGCCGTCGGCGTAGACGAATGACTTGTCAGCCTTGCCCGTGCCTTCGCTATCGATCAGGAC
>JBBRIK010000395.1:0-5839 GCA_038221045.1 Gemmatales bacterium | reverse complement strand
CCTCGAAGCCTGTCAGTTGCGCTTGCGGCCGATCCTGATGACCTCGTTCGCCTTTATCCTGGGCGTGGTGCCGCTCATCACGTCGATCGGCGCCGGCGCCGAGATGCGGCGCACGCTGGGCACAGCGGTGTTCAGCGGCATGTTGGGCGTGACGCTGTTCGGCATCTTCCTGACGCCGGTGTTCTTTCTGGTCGTCGAGCGCATGTCGAAGAAGGGCATCTTCGCCGTGATCGGCGGACATCGCTTTAACGCGGTGGCGTTCGACGCACTGCGGCTTGGGTTCCTGTGGCGGCCGATCCTGCGCTCGATCCAGCGCCGCGCGGACAGGCGGGCCGCGGTCAAACCATCGCCGAACGGCGCGCCGACGGATGGTCCAAGGCCGTCCCCGACGGGGATCGTCACGGCGCCCAACGATAAGACCTCACACAGCACCTAGCCAGCGTCCGCGTTTACGTTTCGCGCGGACCCGCGCGAAACGTAAACAACGCCATCGAATCGAGGTGGGTCCATGTTCTCCAAATTCTTCATCGACCGTCCCATCTTCGCCTCGGTGCTGTCCATCGTCATCACCCTGGGCGGCGGCATCGCCTTGTTCACGTTGCCGGTCGCCCAGTACCCGGACATCACGCCGCCCACCGTCGAGGTGTCGGCCGCCTACCCCGGCGCCAACGCCGACGACGTTATCAAGACCGTGGCCGCGCCCATCGAGCAACAGGTCAACGGCGTCGAGGGCATGATGTACATGACCTCGCAATGCACCAACGACGGTGCCTACACGCTCACCGTCACCTTCCAGCATGGCATCGATCTGAACATCGCCCAGGTGCTGGTGCAGAACCGCGTCGAGCTGGCGCAGCCGGTGCTGCCCGACCTCGTGAAGCGCCGCGGCGTCGCGGTCAAGAAGAAGTCCCCCAGCGTGCTGATGATCGTCAACCTGTTCTCGAAGGACAAGACGCGCAAGAGCCTCTACCTGTCGAACTACGCGACGATCCAGCTCAAGGACGAGTTGTCGCGTATCAACGGCGTCGGCGACATCACCTACATCGGCCAGCGCGATTACAGCATGCGCATCTGGCTCAATCCCCAGAAGCTAGCCTCGCTCGGACTCTCGACCACCGACATCGTCCAGGCTATCACGGCGCAGAACACGCAGGTCGCCGCCGGGCAGATCGGTCAGCCGCCCATCTCGAGCGGGCAGGTGTTCCAGTTGACCATGAGCACGATGGGCCGGCTCATCGAGGTCGAGGAATTCGCCGACACGATCGTCAAGACCGATGCGGGCCGGCTCGTCAAACTCAAGGACGTGGCGGAGATCGAACTGGGCGCGCAGGCTTACGATCAGACCTGCACCCTCGACGGCCAGCCGTCTGTCGCCCTGTCGATCTATCAGTTGCCCGGTTCCAACGCCTTGAGCGTCGCCACGGAGGTGCGGGCCAAGATGGAGAAACTCCGGGAGCGCTTCCCGGCGGGCGTCGATTACACCATCGCGTATGACACGACGCCGTTTATCAACGAGTCGATCAACGAGGTGTACAAGACGCTGCGCGACGCCGTCATCCTCGTCGCCATCGTCGTGCTGCTGTTCCTGCAAAACTGGCGCTCGGCCATCATTCCGCTCGTCGCGGTCCCCGTCGCCATCATCGGCACCTTCTCCGTCATGGCGATGCTCGGCTTCTCGCTGAATAACCTGACGCTGTTCGGTCTGGTGCTGGCCATCGGCATCGTCGTCGATGACGCCATCGTCGTCGTCGAGGCCGTCGAGCATCACATCGAACATGGACTGAGTCCACGCGATGCCACTCTGAAAGCGATGGAACAGGTCTCCGGCCCCGTCATCGCCGTCGGATTGGTGCTGTCGGCCGTCTTCATTCCGTGTGCCTTCATCACCGGCATCACGGGACAGTTCTTCCGGCAGTTCGCGTTGACGATCGCCGTCTCGACGCTGATCTCGACGTTCAACTCGCTGACTCTCAGCCCGGCCCTGACGGCCCTGCTGCTGCGGCCGCGCGAGAAAGGACGCACGGCACCGCCTCTGCCGCGGCTGGCGTTCCCTCTGATCGGGGCGTTGCTGGCCTATGTGTACCTGAGGGGATACGTCGCTCTTTATCTTCCCTCGGATGCTTCGGCCTGGATGCCGGCGGCGTTGGCCGTGGTGGTGGGACTGATCGCCGGATGGGTGCTGAGCAACCCCTTGAACGCGGTCCTGGCTGTCGTCTTCCGCAAGTTCAACGCCGGCTTCACCCAGGTCACCAATGGTTATGTGCGAGCGGTGGGGATGCTGCTTCGCGTCAGCGTCGTCGTCCTGGTGGTTTATGGCGGGTTGCTGGCCCTGACGGGCTGGAGTTTCGTCAAGACGCCCAAGGGCTTCATTCCCTCGCAGGACAAGGGGTATCTGCTGGTCAACCTGCAACTGCCCGACTCGGCGGCCGTGCAGCGGACGCGCGAGGCGGTACAGGTGATGGAGAAGTGGGCGCTCAAGGCGGAGGGCGTCAATCACACGGTCGCCATCACCGGGCAATCGGTGCTGCTCAACGCCAACGCGCCGAACTTCGGCTCGATGTACGTCATGCTCAAGCCGTTCGAGGATCGACTGGATCCGGAACTGTCGGGGGAGTCCATCGCCGCTCGTCTGCAAGAGGTGTTGCAGAAACAGATCCCCGATGGACTCATCAACGTCTTCGGCGCTCCGCCCATTGATGGCCTGGGAACAGCGGGCGGCTTCAAGATCATTGTTGAGGACCGCGGCGACACGGGATTGAATGGCCTGCAGAAGGTGGCCGACGACATCGTGCTTCGCGGCAACCAGAACGAGGACCTGCGCGAGCTGTTCACGAGTTTCCGCGCCAACACCCCCTGGCTGTTCCTCGAAATCGACCGCGCCCAGGCGAAGGCGCGAGGAGTGCAGATCAGCGAGATCTTCAACACGCTCCAGGTCAACCTCGGCTCGTTGTACATCAACGACTTCAACCGCTTCGGCCGGACCTGGCAGGTGATCGCCCAGGCCGACAGCAGCTATCGCACGCAGCCCGAGGGCCTCAAGCAGCTGCGGATCAAGAGCGAGCGCGGCGGCATGGTGCCGTTTTCGAGCCTGGTCAAAATCGTGGACCAACCTGGGCCGGTGATGGTGGTGCGCTACAACCTCTACCCGGCCGTGGCGATCAACGGCACTCCCGCGGCCGGCGTCAGTTCCGGCCAGGCCATCGATAGCATGTATGGAGTAGCGAAGAAGGAACTGTCTTACACCATGCAGCCGGAGTGGACGGAGCTGGCGCTGTTGCAGCTCAAGACCGGCAACACGGCGATGATCGTCTTCTGTCTGGCGGTCGTGCTGGTGTTCCTGGTACTGGCGGCCCAGTACGAGAGCTGGTCGCTGCCGCTGGCCGTCATCCTCGTCGTGCCGATGTGCTTGCTGTGTTCGGTCGTGGGAGTGTTGATGGCCCATCTGGACATCAACATTTTCACGCAGGTCGGCTTCGTGGTGCTGATTGGCCTGGCGTGCAAGAATGCCATTCTGATCGTCGAGTTCGCGAAGGCCCAGCGTGAGGCGGGCATGGATCGGCGCGAGGCGACACTGGCGGCGTGCCGGCTGAGGTTGCGTCCGATCGTGATGACCTCTTTCGCGTTCATCCTTGGCGTGGTGCCGCTGGTGTTGGCGGAGGGGGCGGGCGCGGAGATGCGCCGCACGCTGGGGACGGCGGTCTTCGCCGGCATGATCGGCGTGACGCTGTTCGGCATCTTCCTGACGCCAGTCTTCTTCTATGTGATTCAGTGGATCATCGACCGGCGCGGCGAACTCCATCCGGAAGAGGCGACGGATTCCTGAGGCCTGGGTTAGCGAGGATTCGTCATGCCTGCGGGACGAGGGCGACTGGTCTTTCTGGCTACCTTTGCCACGCTCGCTGAAGCGCGGCAGGTGGCCCGGCAACTGAAGGGGGCGGGCGTCCGTTCCTTCATTCGCGGCGAGGCCGCCGCGGTGATCGCCGCAACTCCTGCCCCTGCGGGTGTCCTCGTGGAAGTAGCGGAGGAAGACCTGGAGTACGCTCAGCGGATCCTTGCCGCCGTTCCAGAGCCAGAGCCGGCCCCCTCGCGACAGTCGGACGAGCCGGTGTCGCCGAACAGCCCGGCGACAGTGGAAGTGTTCTACGACGCCCTGGACGCGAAACACGCCGCCGATCTGCTCCGCGCTCACGGCATTCCCTGCAGTCTACAGGGAACGTCGCAAGGGATCATTCCCTGGCTGGGATCAGGAACCACGGGCCTGCGCCTGGAGGTTCGCGAACGCGACCTCGAGCGGGCGTATGAGGTCCTCGGGTTCACCGCTGATGATGGGGGAGGGGAGGAGATCAGCCGGTCGGGCAATGTCGCTCCGGGAAACGATGGCATTCGAGAGGCCGAGGGAGGCGCGTCGCGTCAGATCGAGCGCCCTCCGTTCCGCCAACCGGAGGCGGAAGACTCGCCTGGCATGAGTCCGGTATCGCCTGTGGAGGGTCTGCGTCCTCAATTCGAGGAGCCGAAAGTAGAGGCGGCCTCGGGAGGAGTCGATATCGGCCTGGTGCTGGTGCTACTGCTGATTGCGGGAGTAGTGTTCGCGGCGGCGGTCATGCTGCTGTTCGGATGATTGTGAGACCCGGCACCGCAAACCTACTGCTGCCCTACGAACACGGCTGGATACTTGGCTGCAAGTTTCTCCGCACGCCTTCTGCGAACGTGCTCCATCTGCTTGGCTGACTGGGTTATGTAACGAAATCGTACCGAGAAGCGCTGAAGCGGGTATGTTCTGGCTGACGCCAATAGGAACCCGCGGCGCTGGACAGCCTGCCAGCGATAGGAGTCAGTGTTGCTGGCTCGCACGTCGGGTATTTTTTCATTCAAATCACTTGACGACGGATAAATGCGCGATTCTAATATTCAGCACCAGCCCTCTTTCCTGCGCCTCTGCCGGCGTGGATTGGGGGCATCTTCGCATACCGCCCTTAGGCATCGAGGAGACTGGCGCCCATGTTTATTCCGCCCAGAGGAAAGTCCCTGCACCGCGCGACCTGGTGCGAATTCATCGCATTCCTCATCACCTACATTGACCTTCTCTTAGCCAGATGGGATGGCCAGGATCTCGGGGGCCGCGCCACGCCCGTCTCGCTTTCCTCTCTGCGTGAGAAGGGTATAGAGGACCACATCCTCATCTGGATGCTCTACCAAGATCATATCGAACACTTTCAGCCCGCTTCCGCTTCGGACAGCAGCCATTCTGTGGGGATGCCTATGCCGAGTGTGCACCTGAACTCTTGCAGTTCATTCTCGCTGACGGACTCGGGGGCAGCTTTCGCCGAGAGATTTCTGGACGATACACTCGTCCCAATGGACAGGAGCATTTTCGAGACAGCCTGGGACAGGCTTCTCGTCGGCCACCTTCTGCCTCATTACGACAAGGACAATCGCATATTTACCTGGGGCCGGCACATCCTGAAATGCTTCCGCCAGCCGGCAATCAACCAGGAGTTAATTCTCCGTGCTGCGGAAGAGTTATGTTGGGAAGCCTGGATGGATGATCCGCTGCCACATCGGGCCCACAAGAATCCCAAGGAACTTCTCCACGATACGATCAAGGACCTCAACCGCCGGCAAACGTCGCCCTTGATCCACTTCAAGGGGGACGGCACTGGCGTTCGCGTCGGCTGGGAGTACCGATGAGTCCGGGCAGCAGTTCGTTCATTTGCCCGGCAGGTCCAGAATCAGACCCGGCTCGTTGACCAGGTAAGAGGGGGCCTGCACCTCCGAAGGCAGGCAGCGTTGAGACGATCAGCCCGACTGAAAGCCAAGCTCCCCCATAGCTCCCCCAGCC
>JBBRIK010000394.1:0-5840 GCA_038221045.1 Gemmatales bacterium | reverse complement strand
CAGCGATGCCCGTCCCCAGTGCCGGGCGAAGATGCGCCCCAGACGCTCGATCGTCAACAACGAGTGCGCGTTGCCGCTGCTGAAGAGCGGATCGAGGAAATACGCCGCATGCGCCAGCATCGCCCAGTCATCGCCTGCCATGCGTCGCGCCTTCCGCTGAATGCGTCCCGTCCGCACCCACGGTTGCACCGTCCGAGCCCGCGCGAACTGCCGGCCCAGCGATGGGTAGCGACTCAGCAGCGACGCCCATTCTTCCTCCGGAGACAACAGAGTGTCAGGCGGCCTTCGCTCGCCATCGAACATGACGCCGGCGCTGGTCACGCCATTGTTGAAGCGCAGCACCCAGACCCAGCCCTCATCCAGCACATGATGCAAGGCAGCATGATCGCACGGATAGGGATGATCGGCCGTGGTACCGCCACGTTCGTGCAACACGTCCTGCCACCACTCGACATCGGTAAAGTGCGAGAAGACGCTCCAGGCATTGGTACGCACTGTCGCGGGAGTGGTGTCGATTCCGAGCGTACGCGGCAACAGCCCGGAAGGACCCGTCGCGTCGATCAGGAACGCAGCTTTGAGGGACACTTCCTCACCGAGGCGCTGACCGTGGACAAGCCAGCCGTCGCCATGCTCCAGCGCGACGATTTCCGTCTGGTCGTGATAGACGATCCCCGCTGCCTGAGCCTCCTCGACGATGAATTGATCGAAGTGTTCGCGGAACCAGTGCGTGTCGCCCACCTCATCATTCGGACTGGCGGTGACGAGCAGTTCATTGGCATGATCGGGCCGGGGCGTGAAGGGCTGGCCGGCCTCGTGACGCACAAAGGTGAAGCCTCGTTTGAGACCGCAGGCCAGATGAGGATAGGCGGCTTGCCAACGGCCAAACTTCGTCAACGGCAACAGACGCGGCAGATCATAGGTGCGAGCCAGTTCTTCGAGCACCAGGTTCGCGATGGGCGTGGAGGACTCGCCGATGGCGAAACGCGGATGCCTGCCCTTCTCGACCGTGATTGGCCGCAATCCCAGGCGCTGCAGCACCAGCGCCATGAGCGAGCCGGCGAAGCCGCCCCCGAGGATCAGTACGTCCGCGTCTTCGTGGATCATCCGACACCCCAGCACGAACAGACGACACGCGGGGTCCACTGTTGTGTCAGGTTCATGGTCCGCAGCCGCTCCGTTCGCGCCGGGCCGCAGCGCTGACACTCATAGAAACGCTCCACGTCCCACAGATCGACGAACACCCGGCCGCGCCTCATCCCAATGCCGTGATCGAGGACCTCTTCCAGCGAGTCCAGGCGCGGCGGAGCGAAGTCGCCCTGACGCTGCAACTCCTCCATCGCTCCATTGCCCGCGCGCGTCGGAATAACCACACAGCACTCGACGCCGGCGTCAAAGGCGAACCGCAGCGACTCCTTCGCCCAGTGGACCCCCTCGGCTTCATCGAGGAACGGCGGCCGCAACAGGATGAATGCCCGAACCACTATCTCCTGATCGCAAAGAAATCGCGCTGCCTTCTCAAAGTCCGCGAGCGTCATGCGTTTGTTCAGGCGTGGCAGCACGTCAGGATGAACGGTCTCCAGCCCCATCGCAACCTGAAGGGCCTGACCTCCCTCTTGCTCCCCTCGCCCCCGCTTCGGGGGAGAGGGGTTGGGGGTGAGAGGGTCTTGGGCTTCTCTTTCCCTCGCGCCCAGAGCGGGGAGTGAGGCACGAGCGGCACGCAGCCTGTCGCGCAGCGTCAGGCACGATGGCCCGATGAGGCGCGGATGGCTCTCGATGATGACTGTCTCAAAGGGATTCAGAAGCTCGACGATGCGCGGCCAGTCACCGGGCGGGATAGCCTGGGCGTCAAAGAAGTTGCCGGCGTTGTAGAGCTTGATGTGCCGCGCCGCTGGCATCCGCGTGAGCGCGTAAGCAAGCTGCTTCGCGATCGCGCCATCGGGAACGCGCTCGCCGGTCGTGTTCTTCCACAGGTCGCACATCAGGCAGCGGAACGGACACTCGCGGTTTGTCAGAAAGACGACTGCCGTGTCTGCAATTGTCCCCGCCCGTGTCCGTTCCGGCTCGACGAGGAAGGCGTAGGGCCGCGACGGATCGACGCTGTTCTTCGGCGGACGCAGCGCGAGGATGCGAGCATCGTCCCATAGCTCGGCCGGCTCACTCGTAGAGGGCATGGAAGGCTCGTCGATAGTCCGCCTCGCGGGCCGGGAACAGACGCTCGAACGCGGACCGGCCCGCCGCCCCGTGCTGGAAGCGCCGCTTGGGAAAGACCGGCATCGTAAAGCCGGTGACGGCCTTGATGCCGCGTGCCACGATATCGCCCTTGAGATCATAGAGGCGATCGTGGCTCCAGTCGGTGAGTTGGATGAACGGCGCCGCCTCGGCCACCGCGATGACGTTGGGCAGCGTGTACGGGCTGAGGCCATCGAAGCCGAAACGGCCAGCAGGGGCATAAGTGCGCGTATAGCCCCGGCTCAGGCCGCCGGAATAGGTCAAAGAGTGCTTGATCGAATCGACGCCCCAGCCTTCCTGATAGAGCATCAAGTTGTTCAGCACACTGCGGATGGTCAGTTCCGGATTCTCCTCGATGGGATAGTCCTTGAGGTTCTCATCGCCGCCGTCTCCGTCGATCAGGTAGCGCCACTCGGGATAGCGAGCGCGAATGCCGCGACAGAGGGCAAGGGCCATCGACGCCGACTGAATGTCGAGCGGCTTGTAATCCTCGGTAGTGCGGATCGCCTCGCGCCAGTCGATGTCGGAACTGGCAACCTCGATCGACTCCAGCAGGAAGCCGAGGTTGACCGCTTCGAGGAATCGCCGGGCCTGGGCCACGTCCTCGCCGCCCCCGTCGACGGAGAGTGTGAACGCCTTGAGCCGGGCGGGACTCATGCCGAGTTGCAGCATCGCGTGATAGGCGACGAGCAGGACGGAGCCGCTGTCGATGCCGCCGGAGAAGCAGACGCCGACAGGGCCGCTGGACGCTCGCTGTCGGAGCCACTTGGTGATTTCGCTGTGAAGGGCCTGGATATAGGCTTCGCCGATGGCCTGGGGATCGGGCGGCAGCGTGTTGCGCGGCGGCGTGAAGAAGCGCTGATAGGTCGGGTTGGGATCGGGGCAGCCGAGCAGGGCGATTTCGGTGACGTGATGGGCCGGGGCCATGCGCGTGTAGGACGGATGGAACTGATCGGCGAGTCCCTCGTCCTGAAGATAGCGATGAATGACGTCGATGCGATCCGCCGCTATGAGCGACGGCCCGGCCGCGCGTTTGGCGATGAAGTAGCGCAAGGGCCGGCCGATGGAGCGAGCGAGCAGGACGTGCTTGCCGCGCGTCGCCACGAGGGCGAACTGTCCATCGAGGCGGCGCACGGCGTCCGCGCCGCCCTCGGCCAGCAGGGCGCGCGCCTCCTCGGTGGTCGCGTTGTAAAGGACGTTCCGGGCCGGGTCGAGCAGATCGACCACGCGTTCGATGGGCTGGGGGTGACTCATGGGGGACTCCTCCGATTGGCGTCTGGGTGATTCTACGACAAGAACCCGCCGTGAGTTCGCCTGGATGGAGAGGTTGTGGGCTTGGCGTGGAAGAATCGGCACGAAAGAACGAGAGGGATGAAAACCGAGAAAGCAAATTGTCCTTTCTCGCCTGACATCCTCTCTCGGTTGAGGTACGATAAGACCATTCTTCCCTCGCGCAAGAGCTGTGTCGCCATGTGCGCCTGGCCCAGGTGGCTGAGGGGTTCATATTCGTTATCCGCAAGAGGAGTAACTTCGATGCAAGTGAGAGGTTGGTGCACCGTCAGCCAACTGGCTCTGTCCGCGCTGGTTTCGGCGTTGATAATGGTGAACGTCGGTGTGGACAACATCTCCGCCCTGGAGAAAGAACCCGTCGCGCCCAAGTTCGTGAAGTCCGCGGCCTTTGAGCTGCTGGATCTCATGCTCGAGGCGAGCGGCAACGAGGTGGACCGCGTCGGAGCGCGGCCCACGATCCTGGCGCGGCAAATGGCCATCGTCGTCACGTCCATGTACGACGCCTGGGCCGCCTACGACGCCAAGGCCGTCGGCACCCGCTTCGGCGGCAAACTGCGGCGTCCGGCGGAGGAACGCACCGACGCCAACAAGAAAAAAGCCATGGCCTACGCCGTCTATCGCAGCCTGCTGTACGTCTACGCGGACGACGCGAAGTGGATCACCGAGCAGATGCGCAAGTTCGGCATCGATCCGGACGACAACTCGACCGACCCCTCGACGCCCCAGGGCATCGGCAACGTCACGGCGGCAGCCGTCATCGAGTGGCGGCGGCATGACGGGGCGAATCAGCACGGCGACGAGGTTGGATCCAGCGGGAAGCCGTATTCCGACTACACCTACTACCGGCCGGCCAACACGGCAGAGAAGTGCGTCGATCCCGACTGCTGGCAACCGATCTATTTCGACAACCCCAAAGGGCAGGGCAAGGTCCTTCTCAGCTTTTTGACCCCGCAGTGGTATCGCGTCAAGACGTTCGGGCTGAAGCGAAGCGACCAGTTCCGGCCTGGCCCGCCGCCCAAGGTCGGCTCGGAGCAACTCAAGAAGGAGGTCGATGAGTGCATCGCCGTCAACGGCAACCTCTCGACGGAGCAGAAGGCCATTGTCGAATTCATGCGCGACGGCCCGCGCTCGACCGGCCAGTCGGGCCACTGGCTTCGTTTCGCTCAGGACGTATCGCGGCGCGACCGGCACAGCATCGATCAGGACGTGAAACTCTATTTCGCCGTCGCCAACACGGCCCTGGACACCTTCATTGCCTGCTGGGATGTGAAGCGCTACTACGACAGCTCCCGGCCCTGGACGCTCGTGAGGCACTACTACAAGGGCGAGACGATCAAGGGTTGGGCGGGTCCAGGGAAGGGAGTCACCACGATCCCCGCCGAGCAGTGGCATCCCTACTCACCCAGGATCTTCGTCACGCCGCCCTTCCCCGGTTACACTTCAGGACACGCCACGGTCAGCGGCGGCTGCGCCAAGACTCTGGAGTTGTTCACCGGCAGCGACAAGTTCGGCGAGGTCGAGAAACGTAAGGCAGGATCGCTCACGGAAGAGGGCTATGACTGCAAGTTCATGCAGATGGTTGACGGCAAGCTCCCCAAGGACCTGAAGTTGACCTGTGACGTGGCGCTGAAGTTGCCGACGTTCACGGCGACAGCGGAGATGGCGGCCCTCTCCCGGCTCTGGGGCGGCTACCACATCCGGAGTGACAATGAGGCCGGTTTGAAGCACGGGCAGCAGGTGGCGAAATACCTCTGGCCCATCTTCCAGGCCCACTTCGACGGGACCGCCACCGTCCGCGATTGAGAACGAGTTGCAATGTCCTTCTTGCGGCTTAGCGGGCATCCCGCTAAGCCGCAAGCGGGGCCTCCGCAGCAGTTCTTCAACTCGCCGGCTTCTGATGGCGAGCGGTCCACCAAATCTCGACGAGGTTCGCGGTCGGCCCGACGATGAACAGCGCGTGATAGAGCGAATGGACGTCCTCGAACAGCCGCAGTATCGTCTCCATCACCGCCACCAGCACCACCACCAGACACTGGCTCCAGCGCGATTTCGTCGTCGTCCTCGGGTCGGTAATCATGAAGAAGATGTAGAGCTGGAACATCGGCCAGGTGATTGGCGCAATCTCGGCCTGCCACGGCCGATCGGTCAGAGCGCTGCGCAAGAACGCCAGCGGAATGAACGCGGCCACGAATACCACAGGGAGATAGAAGCGGCCCAGAGTGTAGAGGATGATGCCACCCAGCACCCAGATGACCAGGGGCGGCGCGAAATCGTTGCCGCTCTGGATGCTGTAGCTGGCGACGTCGCCTCCCAGGAAGAGC
>JBBRIK010000393.1:0-5844 GCA_038221045.1 Gemmatales bacterium | reverse complement strand
GGCGGCGGCGGCGGCTTGATCCTCCTCGTCCTGGCCCTGATTTTCGGCGTCGATCCGGGCAAGTTCATGGGAGGCGGAGGCGGGGGCGGTGGAGGCCCCGGTCCAGGAGCGGCCGGTCCTCAGAACCAGCGGCCGACAGATCCGGCAGAGGACAAGCTGGCCAAATTTACCAAGGTCATCTTCCACGACACCGAGGTCATCTGGGAAGATCTCTTCCGCCAGATGGGCAAATCATATCGCAAACCGACCCTCCATCTTTTCTCGGGCGTCGTCCAGTCCGCATGTGGCAGCGCGGACGCGAACGTCGGTCCGTTCTACTGTCCCGGCGATCACAAGGTCTACATCGATCTCTCCTTTTATCGGGACATGGAAAAGAAACTGAACGCCCCAGGCGATTTTGCCCGCGCCTACGTCGTCGCCCACGAGGTCGGCCATCATGTGCAGTTCCTGCTGGGCTACTCGCAACGGGTCGATGAATCCCGGCGAACTCAGAGTAAGGTCGATGCCAACAAGATGTCGGTGCGCCTCGAATTGCAGGCGGACTACTTTGCCGGGGTGTGGGCGTATCACGGACAGAAGAAGTACAATTTTCTGCAAAAGGGCGACGTGGAGTCCGCCCTGCACGCCGCCTTCGAGATCGGCGACGACCGGCTCCAGAAGAAAGCGCGCGGGACGGTCATGCCGGACGCTTTCACGCATGGAACGTCGAAACAGCGAATGCGCTGGTTTCAGAAGGGTTTCGAGACCGGCGACGTGAAGGGAGCGGCGGCGCTGTTTGAGTTGAGCTATGGCGAATTGTGATCGTTGCCGCTTGCGGCGTAGCGCCCAGCGCGCTACGCCGCAAGCGGTAAACCGAGAAGTCAGCGCGGGCGGATCCGCACATTCCGCCAGGCGACGGGGCCATGATCGGACTGCAATAGCAACGGCCCCTTGTCCACTTCTTTCTTTACCCACGCCGCTCCGGTTGGATGTTTCACATCGACGTTTTCGTGGATCACCTGCCCGTTCAACACCACCTTCATGAAGCGAGCGTTGACTGTCTTCTTGCCATCCTTGTCGAAGCGCGGCGAACGAAAACTGATTTCGAGCGTCTGCCATTCGCCGGGCTTCTTGCAGGCGTTGACGCGCGGCGGAACGCCCTCGTCGAGGTGATGATAGTTCGGCTTCTCGGCCGCGCGCGGGTAGATGCCGCCACAATCGTCGCCGGTCAACTTCATCTTGCCGAAACTGTCCACGATCTGAATCTCGTACAGGCCATTCATCTTGACGCCGGAGTTCGATCCCTTCGGAATCATGAACTCGACGTGGACCTCGATGTCGGTGTAGACGTCCCTGGTGACGAGGTCCTTGAGCCGGCCCGGCCCGTTGACGAGGACGCCCTTGCCCGTGACCGGCGACAGTTTCCGCGCGTTCTTCTCATCGAGCTTCGCGTCACCAGCGATGATCCATTGATCGGAAGGCGTCCGCCAGGTCTCCGCGAGGTTCTCGCCGATCAGTTCCTTCCACTCCGGCTCGGCAGCCGGCAGCGACACGGTCAGGGCGAGCAGGAGTCCGAACATGGCTGATCTCGGCTGAAAGAGGAGGAGGCAGGAGTCCGACAACTTCCCGATTGTACGGCGTCCCGCGAGGAATGCAACGAACTGTCCTGTCTCGCCTTTCACTCTCTACAATGGCTGCGACGTGGACGGAACCCGCACCCGGAACCCCGCATGCCTCAGCGCGATTCTCTCACTCCGTATCTGTGGATGATTGAGGCGTCTGTCGTCTTTACCGCCATGCTCGCGCTGGCTCGCCTGCTGGGAGACTGGTGCGACTGGCAGGTCGTGGCAACCGTGCGAGCCAGCATGGTCCTGGTACTCGTGGCCGGCCTCTCCCTGGTCCAGGGCAAACGCGTCGTCGTCTTCGGGCCGCCGACGTTGTGGCTTCGCAGCGTCGCCGGCAGCCTTAGCATGGTCTGCACCTTCTTCGCGATCACCCAACTGCAACTCTCCGATACGCTGACGCTCACCAACATGTATCCGCTCTGGATCGCGCTCCTGTCGTGGCCGGTCTTGGGCGAGAGACCTCCCTTGCAAATCTGGCTGGCGGTCCTCAGCAGTTGCACCGGCGTCTGGCTCATTCAGCAGCCGCACTTCGGCGCGAGCGACCTGGGCATCGCCGCCGCCTTCGCCGCCTCGCTGTTCACCGCCATCGCCATGATCGGCCTGCACCGTCTTCGCGGACTCGATCCCCAAACCATCGTCATCCACTTCTCGACCGTGGCCACCTGCTTCTGCGTCGCTTCGTGGTTCGTTTTCGAGGCGCCTCCGCCAAGGAGCGAGGCCGGCATGTCCCTGACTCTGTTGCTGCTGCTTGGGGTTGGTCTGACGGCGTCGGCCGGTCAGCTCCTGCTGACGCGGGCCTTCGCCGCCGGCAATCCCGCCCGTGTCGGAGTCGTCGGTCTGACGCAGATCGTTTTCGGCTTGCTGGTGGACGTGTTGTTCTTCAAGCACGTTCCGACGTGGATCAGCCTGTTGGGCATCGTCCTCATCGCGCTCCCGACCGCCTGGGTGATGCTGAGCCGTCCTCCTCCGGAATGACCCGCTCTTTTGCAGGTGCCGCGGCTCGCGGCACCTGCCTCGCGGAGAAGCGCATGAGTAACCGCATCCTCGACGTGCTGGTGGAAGACCACTCGCTCGACCCCATGTCGGCGGAGGTGTGGATCACCGTCCGTCCCCAGTCGCTAACGCCGGCGACGGAACTGCGCGGCCGGCTGATGGGACCGAACTGCCCCTACGCCGCAACCGTGGAAATCGCGTATCCGCTCAGTCCGCTGAAGCGCCCCGAGCAGCAAAGCGCCGGCGCTCTGCGCTGTCGTGTCGTCATTCCCGAGCCGAGCATGTGGGACATGCAGAGTCCCTTCCTCTATTCCGGCCCCGTTGAACTATGGCAGGACGGTCAACTAACTGAGCGCGTCGTCGTGCGCCACGGGCTGAGACAGTTACGTCTCGGACCGCAAGGTTTACGTCTCAATGGGAAGCCGCTGACGCTGAGTGGGCGACTCGTCGATGGACTGACGGAAGCGGACGCGCTGGAACTGCGGCGTGCAGGCTGCAATCTGCTGGTGATGTGCAACGGGGGCGATGAAGTCTGGGACGTCGCCGATCGTTTCGGCTTCCTGATCGTGGCCGATCATCCTCGTCCGGAACATGTCAGTTGGGTGCGGGGCGTGAGTGTGGAAGGTGAGCGCGTGTTATACGGAGACGTGGAAATAGGAAAGGTGAGAAGCGCCCCAGGCAGCCCGTAGCAGCGAACCGCGCTGGGGAACTTCTCAGTGGTTGTCCGCGCTGTCGCATCCGGCCTCGCCGATCGGTCTGTCTCACGAAGGGACGGGTTGGCGTGATCCCTCCGCAAAATCCGAAGAGCGTCGCGTTCAGGCCAGGGACAACCCCTTTCCGGGATGACAACCTTAGCCGATGACACAGGAGAGTCAATCTGAAGAAAGAACACAAGATCGGTAATCAAGGCGAAATACCGGCGATGCGAGAGGTCGGACAAGAAGCACGGAACGTGCCGGTTGTATGGCCCTTCCTGCCGCTTGCGGCTTAGCGGCTCTTCATCAGCGCTGCGCTGCAAGAAGGGTCATCCCTGCCGCGCCAGGCTATAGAGGATATCGCTCGCTTGCTCCACCTCGTCCAGTGGCACCCACTCATCGCAGGTGTGCGCCCGCGCGATGTCGCCGGGACCGAAGACGACCGACGGAACGCCGGCGGCCGCGAGGGTCGAGGCGTCGGTGCCGTATGGCACGACCAGGACCTCATGCCGTCCCAGGACGGCATCGATGGCCTGGCCGAGCTTGTGCGCGACAGCGCTGTCGCCCTGCGGAGGCAGGGCCGGCATGGTCAGGAAAGGATCCGAGCAGGACCAGGAAATGCCTGCGGGAACCTGACTCGCCAGGGCAGCGCGGAACTCTTCGAGGGCGGTATGAGGATCTTCGCCCGGAATGAGCCGGCGATCGATCTCGACCTGGCAGCGATCCGGAACGGTGTTGACGCTGATGCCGCCCTCGATCCGGCCGACGCTCATCGTCGCGGGTCCGAGCAGCGGATCGATCCGCGTCGCTTGCAACTGCTTCGCGTATTCCTCCGCGTGGGGCAGGATGCGGGCCATGTGATAGATGGCGTTGACGCCCAGTTCGGGCCGGGAACTATGGCACGACTTCCCGGACGTGTGCAGATGCCAGCGAACGACTCCCTTGTGGGCGTGAACGACCTGCATCTGGGTTGGCTCGGCCACGACCGCGCCGTCGGCCTTGAGCGTCTTCGCCAGCCGCTGGACGCCGAGGAAAGTGTGTTCCTCATCGACGGTGCAGGCCATGACGAGGGCGGACGCTCCTTGCGGTTTCTCGCGGACAACTCGCGCAAAAGCCGCCAGCATGGCTGCCATGCCGCCCTTGATGTCGCAGGCCCCTCGGCCATAGAGCTTGCCGTTCTCGATGACGCCGCCGAACGGATCGATGGTCATCATGTCCGTCGGCACCGTGTCCTGATGCGCCTCGAAGACAAGCGTGGTCCGATGGCCGGGCGGCTCGAAGCGGGCGACGATGTTGTCGCGCTGCGGAGCGATGGACTGGCGCTCGAAGGAGACGCCGAGATCGCGGAAGAACTGTTCGAGGTAGGCCGTGACGCGATACTCGAAGAGGTGATCGCCATGCAGCGGCCGGCCCATCGGATTGACGCTGGGCAGTCGAACGAGATCGCGCAGCAGTCGAGTCGTTTCGAGCATGATGGGTCCCTTCAGACTCGATCCGCCAGTTGGGGAAGGACGCGAGACGCCGCGGCGTCGAGTTTCAGATAGTAGCCAGCCCGTCCGACGGCGGGATCGCCCTCGATCATGGCCAGGAGAGTATCGCGGTCCAGCTTTTCCGAGGCCAGCAGAACGAACACCTCCTCGCGGTTGCGCTGATACACGCTACGGCGGAGGACGTTCTTGATGATGCTCAGTCCCTGGAAGACGATGAAAAAGACCAGCAGGAAGAAGAGTACATGATCGAGTTGATCGATGAGGACGTTGCCGAGCCAGTCGTTCCACCAGTGGAGATGAACGCCGACGCAGAAGGCGAGGGCGACGATGGTGGGCACCCGTCCGAGGCCGGCCCCCGCCTGATCGAGTTGAGCGCTGACGCTAAGGAGCCGGCCGTAGAGGCGCGGATGCCGGACGGCGCAAACCGACGTATCCGTTTCCTTGACGTGAATCTCGCCATCGTGACAGAAGACGCTGTACGCTTCGCCCTCTTCGAGGACAGGACGCAGCACCTCGGCCACGACGTCAGAGCGGTTCTCTTCGTCCATCACGTCTCTCTTGCGCCGGCGGGAAAAGTGTTACTCTAGCCCGCCTGGCAGAGGGTCGCAAGAGGCTGAGTGGGGAGCCTCCTCGCCGCTTGCGGCTTTCGTAGGCAGCCCGCCAAGCCGCAAGCGGCAAGAATGCCAGTGTCGGGCAACAGAAGCATCTCGCGCTTTCCGGGCCAGAAGGGCCTTCAGATAGGGCGTGAACCTCCAGGCGGCAGGACATGTCCTGATGGTGATTGGCGTTGACAATCTCAGCGCTGCAAGTAGGATTATTGAGTATCGGGGCGTAGCTCAGCTTGGCTAGAGCGTTCGGTTCGGGACCGAAAGGCCGGAGGTTCGAATCCTCTCGCCCCGACTTGACTTACGACAAACCCCACGTAAACAATCGGTGAACCCCTCTTTTGCTTTCGGTCTTGTTTTTTCAGCCCCTACTGACCTGTTTTTTGCGCAGCTGCTGCAGCATATTGTTAATTATGCCAGCCGTCGATTTGATTCTGGGTGCCGATGATGCTCCTTC
>JBBRIK010000392.1:0-5870 GCA_038221045.1 Gemmatales bacterium | reverse complement strand
TGCGCGTTTGGCGCGCGGGGCCTGTCCGGCCCCGGTTTTCCCCAACTCCGGGGGCCATCCGGGCCCCCGCTCGCCGGGCGAATCGGACAATCGAACACAGGAGAACTACTCAGGAGGTGTTTGGCAGGGAGTTGCCCTGTTGGCCCATGTACCGCTTCCAGAAGATTCGACCGTGTACATCCGAACAAACTGTCCGAACTATACAGTATGACGCCGGGCCATTTTGAGAAAGTCACTTCTATTTCTCGGTTGGATCGCCCGAAATACCTACTACCTTCGGTTTTCCATCACGAAAGCGAACCCAGACGACGATCGTCCCCTCCTTGCCGTCCTTCATCGTCCTTGTGAAGACTGCGTAATCGTCGGGTGTGACGGCCTCATCGATCGCCTTTTGCTCCTTCTCATCGAGGAACTTGCGGAACTTGGCGTAGCGTTCCGCCTTCGATCCATTCGCCTCGGCGCCCTTGAAGTCCTTACTGGCGAGCAGTGTCTTGAGCCGTGTTTTCACGTCAGCTTCTGTCTTCAGGACGCTCTTGTCGCCGGCATACCAGGGTACGGCGATCAGTTTCAGCAGATCATCGGCATCGCTTGCCAGGATGAGTTTCACCGCTTGCTGGCCGAGTTTCTTCGCCTGTTTTTCGCGATCCTCGTTATCCGCGCCGGCCAGGGCGGGCAGAACCATCACGATCAGACAGGCCAGTCTCTTTCTCATCACGGTTTCTCCTGCGAGGTTGTCTCGGTGCTTCAATGGACGAGACAGTCGCGCGTCTATTTCGGAATCTCGATGCCCTTTTTCTTCCCCTGATCGCGGAGCGCGCCTCGCACGGCCTCATCGAACGCCTTGTCGGCCGCGTTCGGCTTGTTCTTCAACTCCGTCTGGATGTACGTCTCGCGCTTCTTCGCCAGCTCGACGATTTGCTTCTGCAACTCCTCGCGCTTCGCCAGCAGCCCTCGAAGGTGCTTCTCGCGCTCCTCGGGCGACATCTTCTTCAACTGCTCGGATAGTTCCTCGACGGGGACCTTCTTCACGTCGAACTTCGAGTCTTGCTTCAATCGTTCCACCAGATCTCGTCCCTCGAAGCGATACAGGTCGCCCGCTTTGCTGACCGCCCGGCTGGCAGCGGCGGGCGCTCCTAACTGAAGAACGACGCCGTCCTTCGGATGGTCCCTGCTTGCCAGTTGCCAGTTGCCAGTTGCCAGTTGTATGTCCCTTTCTACTTCTTCGTCGCCGCCTGTGCCACCAGCAGCGCCGTTTCGCTCGCTTCCTCGGCGCTGACAAGCCAGACCTTTCCCTTGTCCACCTTGAACGTCACCAGCCACTTCTTCGCCAGCGGCGGCTTCACCGCCGGAGGAATATGCACCCGGATCGCTCCCATCTTGAGTTCGCCCTTGAGAATTTCGAGGGCCTTCGTGGCCAGGATGGTCGTTCGGCTGGAGACGTCGAAGGCGGCGACGCCGTTTTCGTCAGCCGTGAGGATGGCGACGCCGGCGGCCTCCTTGTAGGCGTTGAACTGCGGATGCTTCTCCGGCTCCTTCCGCGCGAGTTCGTCCTCGCGGTCGGCCTGCGCCTTGCCCGCCGCCGTCGCCGTCTTCGCCAGGGCGAGTAACTTTGCTGCCGGCTCTTCCATCTTGACGATGCGCAGGCCGTTCTTCGGAGTCGTCTCCAGTTGGACGAGGACTTCCTTGCCGACGGGCAGTTTCGGCTCATTGACCGACGCGATCGCATAGTTGCACTTGATGGCCTTGCCCTTCTCGAAGTTGCCGCGCAATACCTCGGTTGGGATCAACGAGATGGAATAGAGATAGCGAGGCGGAAACGATTCTTGCAGACCCGTGACGGCCGCGCTCTCCAGTTTGGCGACGATGACCTGAGTCGCCTTGCGGAACTCCTCCTGGCGAGGGTCCTTCGCCGGTTCGTCGGCGAACGCATGAGATAGACAGGCCAGCAGAGGCAGAATCAGAACGGGCAAGCGGCGACGGATCATGGTGGAGACTCCAGAGGGATGACGCGGACCAACTCTACGACGGTCCAGAACCAATGGTAGTTTGCGGCAGACCTTCGCGATAGGGCTTTGCCTGACGATAGAGCTTGAGGCGGCCCTCGATCTGGCTGACCCGGTCGTATTCGCTGGATAGGACGGCTCGCGTCCGCGCATGCTCCGCGCTGAGGATCGCGCCACGGAAATCCCCCGTCTCCGCCTGCGCCATCCCCAGAACGTCGAGGCTTGCCGCGTCTCCCTCGGCGCTGCAACAGACCTGATGCGCCAGCCGCAGCGCCTCAGGGCCATTGCGATGACGAGTGTACGGATCGGCGGTCCCTGCAAGGCAGAGAGAGGATAAGGTCCATCGTGCGCGAAACATGGCCGGTTGGGTAATGTTTGCCAACCGGAGCGTCCAGGTAGGGGAGGACACGCCGGGGAATCGGAGAGGGAGGCAGTTCACAATGTTCAATCAGCTCACGAAAACCGATCAGGAAGAAAGTGTTTGGAATTCGTCACGCCGTCCACACTCCTGACCCGTTTCTCCCACCTGTGACGTACACACCGAGGATCTGCCATGAATTTAGCAAAGAAGCTACTCTGGGTCGCGCCATGGCTGCTGGCCCTGACAGGCCAGACGGCGCTCGCCCAGCTCAACCCCGCATACTCTTCGCTCGGCGACCTTCAAGTCGTTCAGCAGTCGGACCCGCTTCCGACTTCAGCAGGGCTGTTCCCCACCGCGCAGACGGATCGCAACCTTGTGCCGAACATGCTGTCGAGCAACCTCGGGCCGTCCACTCGCGTCGATCGCTCCATCTTCACTTCGCGGACCATCACGACCTCGACGACCATTCTCGTTCCCCGACAGGTTATTACGCCGGGGACGCCAATCATTGATGACGGCCCGAGACTCCGTGCAGCGCTGACGACGGCGCCGACGGTGACGACTGTCCTGGATCCGGTGGCCATTACCAGTCAACAGACGATCACGCAGCGGCAGCAACGGAGCTACTACGTTCCGTCGACCGGCCGAGGCTTCCGTATCTCAGATAACGAGAGTCCCGCCCCCCCAGTCGCGCGTCCTGTACAACTTCAACTACTGGGACCCGATCTACGGCGACGCCAATGAGCGCCTCGGCGGCAATGCCTCGATCCCGCACGTTTACCGAAACACCCTCGGCTTCGAGCGCGCGATCATGGATGGGGCCGCTTCCATCGGGGTTCGCCTGCCGGTCAACAGTCTGAAGGTGGACAGTTCGTTGCCGGGTTCGGCGGCTGACGACACGGCCATCGGCGACCTGTTCGTGGTCACCAAGGTCCTGCTCTACGAATCGGAAGAGACGGGAAGCCTGGTGTCGGCGGGTGTGGCCTTCAGTCTGCCGACGGGGCCGAGCAGTTTCGCCAACTCGAATTATGGCGAGATCCAGCCGCCCCATCGCGTCAACTTCCAGCCCTACGTCGGCTACATCTGGAGGCCGTCCGAGCGCCTGTACATCCACGGTTTCTCGGCCGTTGACATTCCGGTTTTCGATCAGGACGTCGCCCTGATGTACAACGACGTCGGCATCGGCTACTTCATCTACGAGGGAACCGGGAGGATCACCTCCATCGCGCCGACAACTGAAATCCGGGTGACCACGCCGTTGAACCACAACGGCGTCCTCGAAGGGAAACGCTACGGCGAGACCAACATCATTGAGGTCCTCAGCGGTGTGACGTTCGAGTTGAACCGCCGTTCGAGCCTGGCGGTCGGAGCGAGTGTGCCGGTGACGGGACCGAAGCCTTACGACTGGCAATTCCTGACGCAGATCAACGTTCGATTCTGATCGCTGCTTTGCTTGCCGCCCGCGGGGCTTTACAATCGGGGGAGAGTGGTTCTCCCCCGACGCCCCCAGGATCGAGGCATGAATTTCCCCCTTCGCGCGATCTGGCTCGTCTTCTGTTTGACTTCGGTGGCGTCCGCCGCGGATCCCATCGAGTTCAATCGCGACATCCGGCCCCTTCTCTCCGATCACTGCTACCAGTGCCACGGTCCCGATAAGGTCAAACGCAAGGCCGGCCTGCGCTACGACACGGAAGACGGCCTGCGCTCCCAGATCGTCCCCGGTCAGCCCGGCGCGAGCGAGCTGTTCAAGCGCATCACCGCCGACGACGTCAAGGAACGCATGCCACCGCGCTCCGGCCGGCCGCTGACGGCCACACAGATCGACACCCTCAAGCGCTGGATCGAGCAGGGCGCGAAGTGGGAAAAACACTGGGCGTTCCTGCCGCCGCGACGCCTACCTGTTCCAACCATCGACCATCCACCATCGACCATCGAGAACCCGATCGATGCCTTCCTTCAGGTGAAACGGCAAGCCAGCGGGCTGCAAGCGTCCCCCGAAGCAGAGCGGACGACGCTCCTGCGCCGTGTCACGCTCGATCTCACCGGACTGCCGCCGACGCCCGGAGAGGTCGAGGCGTTCCTGATGGACGACTCGCCGGACGCTTACGAGAAAGTCGTTGACCGCTTGCTGGCCTCGCCGCGCTTCGGCGAACGCATGGCGATCGACTGGCTCGACGCGGCTCGTTATGCCGACTCCAACGGCTACCAGAGCGACGGCGAACGCTTCATGTGGCGCTGGCGCGACTGGGTTCTCGATGCCTTGAACAGCAACATGCCATTCGATCGGTTCACGATCGAGCA
Source organism: Gemmatales bacterium (assembly GCA_038221045.1). Taxonomy (GTDB): domain Bacteria; phylum Planctomycetota; class Planctomycetia; order Gemmatales; family Gemmataceae; genus JBBRIK01. The sequence goes on along the minus strand of JBBRIK010000392.1, from coordinate 1,205 downwards.
ACTGGCCGGCGACATGCTGCCCAACGCGACGCTCGAACAGAAGATCGCGACCGGCTTCAATCGCAATCATCGCGGCAATGGCGAGGGCGGTATCGTTCCCGAGGAATATGCCGTCGAATATGTGGTCGATCGCGTCGATACGACGATGGCGGTCTGGCAAGGCCTGACGCTCGGCTGCGCTCGCTGTCACGATCACAAGTACGATCCGTTTTCGCAGAAGGAGTACTACCAGCTCTTCGCCTTCTTCAACAATGTGCCGGAAGCGGGCCGGGCCATCAAGTACGGCAACTCGCCGCCGGCGCTCAAGGCCCCAACGCGCCAGCAGCGCGAGGAGCGCATCCAGGCGGAGAAGCGAGTCCATGAGGCGGAAGCCGCCTTTTCCCTGGTGGGACGCCAGGCGCGAGAGGAATATCGGCGCTGGTTGAGTTCGATGGTAGACGCTGGCGCGGATTGGACGATCAACGAACATCTCACGGCCCATTATCCGCTCGATGGCCATTTCAAGGATGCGACCGGAACGCATCCGCCCGCGCGCGCTCGCGGTACGCTGACCTTCACCGAGGGAAAGCTCGATAAGGCCGCATCCTTCGAGGGCAAGCAGCACCTGGAAGCGGCGGAGGCTGGCGAGTTCGGCTTCTACGACAAGTTCTCGCTGTCCGCCTGGGTCATGCCGAAGGGCGATGGCACCATCGTTTCACGCGCCAATGAATCGGCACGCGGCGACGGCTACACGCTGCGTTTGGAGAATGGGAGAATTCATCTCACTCTTGTCAAGCGCTGGCTCGATGACGCTCTCCGCGTCGAGACCAAGGAGCCACTTCTTCCGGGTCGCTGGGTTCACGTTTGCGCCACCTACGATGGCTCGCGACTCGCTTCGGGAGTGCGGGTCTACATCGATGGGGAACCCGCGAAGCTCAAGGTGCTGCTCGACGAGTTGAACCAGTCCTTCGAGACGCCCGCCCCGTTCCGTATCGGCGCGGGTGGAGGAGGCGAAGACCCCTTTCACGGTGCCATCGACGAGGTTCGCGTCTACGACCAGTGTCTGACTCACGAAGAAGTTCAAGTGATCGCCACCCCGGAAAAACTCGCTGCACTTGCCGCGCGGCGCGAGCGCACTCCGGCTCAGGAGTCCAAGTTGCATTCCGCCTTCTTTCGGAGGGACGCCCCCGAGACGATTCGCAAGGCCTACTCCGCGGTGCGCAAGG
>JBBRIK010000391.1:0-5879 GCA_038221045.1 Gemmatales bacterium | reverse complement strand
GCCCTCGACGAGAAACAATGAGCGACTGCGCGGATCGTCGGCATGCTGGTCCTGAATGTGCTTGAGGGCCACCTTGCGATTCAGCTCGGAGTCGCGGGCGACGAACACCTCGCCCAACCCGCCCCTGGCGTGAGGCCGTTCGATGACGTAGCGCGTGCCGCCCTCATTCGGCGGTTCGTGTGCCACTGTCCCCGGCACTTCCGCTGTCTCTTGTCGCCTCTGTGGCAATCGGGCCAGCGATGCTTGCACGTCGCCGTCCTTGATGAGAGTCAAAGCCATCTGCGCGGGCGTGACGGAACTGAGGGCGGCCAGGCTCTTCGCCGCGTCGCCGTGTTTGGCGATGTGCCGCTCCACCATCGGCGTCAGGACGGCCTGATCCCCCGCCGCCAGCGCTCCGCGTTCGACGAGGATGTCGCCGAGCGGACGCTGCTTGTGCAGCACCCAGGCGTTCATCGCCTCGACGAGTTGATCGCGGGTGATGAAGTCCATTTGCAGCGCGAGAATGCCGAACAGCAGATTGCAATCCGTGGATGAAGACACGGGCGTCTCTCTTTCGGTGATGGATCAGGGGGTGTTCAAGCTCCTGGATTCTTCCGCAGCGCCTCGGCCAAGCGAGCGACGAAAGCGGCATGCTCCGGCCTGGCAATCCCCTCTTGAAAAACCTGTTTCATTCGAGCCTTGTCGCGGCGCAGGAACGCGGTTGGGTCGAGCCACAGTTCGGGAAAGACCTGCGAACGCAGCAGCCCATCCGCGCCGGCTTGCAGATCCTCAAATCGCCCTCCGCGCAGCACGAACCAGTAGACGCGAGCCTGTCTCAGGGCGATGACGATGTATTCCTGCACACCGGCCTGCTCGTAATCGGCACGCTTGGCGTGCAGGTCGATCGACTCGGTACTCGACGCCACTTCGACAATCATCTCCGGCGTGCCGACGAGATACTCATCGATGTTGTAGTGCATCTGCCCGCCGTGTTCGGGCGAGATGATAAGAATCGCATCCGGCTGAGGCTCGCTGTAGTCCCCAAGGATTACTGTCGTGTGCGCGTAGGACTCGACACCCGGTGTTTCGCGTTCGTACTCTCCCAGCCAACCCAAAACGCGGGCGGACATGCGCCCATGACGCGGTTTGACCGGAGAGGGGAAATAGACGATGCCTGCGATCAGTTCGGCGCGCGTGGACTCCGGCATGGCTTCATAGCGGGTATGAAACGTTCTCTGGTCGAGATGATCGCCTGGTTCCAGGGGAGGTAGCTTTTCAAGGAGCATCGGTCAGTCCTCACTTCCGTCGTCGCACATCCAGGTGGAGGCAGCGGGTCACCGATCACTCATCTCGGAGTAACATCGCCCCGCTTTCAAAGCACACCTCCAGTGTCCCGAAATCCTCGCCATCATCCAGGATGGATGGCTCGTAGCGCATGCCGCTGTAGGAGAAATAGGCGAGCGACCAGCGATCCTCGCTGAAATGACGCAACCGGCAGAGTTGCATGGGCATGTTTCGCATGGTCTCCAGGTATTCCTCGCGCGTCTCGTGACGCAGCTTGAGCAGAGCCGGAGTCGGCTTTACAGGCTCCTGATAGGCATCGACGTAGCAGAACACCCCCTTGAAGCGAATGCCGAGCCGGACGTACTTACCGGCGAAGCGAACCTGAGCATGACGGTTGATGCGCTCGAGAATATGCGGGCGCAGGGCTGCCGGGATCGGCTTGCCGCCGGAATGAGGATCGCGAACCCAGACTCCCATGGTGTATCTCCTTGTTCCTCGTCTGTCACAGGTTCCGCGCAAACAGATCGAACGCCAGCCCGTAGGCCAGCCGCGCTACTGCCGGATCATACCGCGCCCCCTCGTCGCGCATGAAGGCGTGCGCGCCGTTGAACTCGTGCCAGGTGAACAGCACGTCCGCCTCGTTCAGTGCCTTGTGGATCGCCACCCGGCCCTCGGTCGGGATGTGCGGGTCCTGACGCCCCCAGATCATCAGCAACTCGCCCTTGATGTCGCGCACCCGCTGCAGCGAGTCGGCCTTCTTGCCCTTGCCGAGCGTGCCGCTGTGGATGTCGGTCGGGTACATGCAGCACGTCGCCAGCACCTCCGGATTGAACGCCGCGCGAAATGCGAGATGGCCACCCAGGCAGACGCCGACGACGCCGATGCGGCCATTGCACGCCGGGTTCTTCTGCAGCGCCTGGATCAGCACCCTGGCGTCGTAGTCGAACGTCGTCAGCGGCGTGGACCATTTCAGGTCGTTGCCCTGGTCCTTGTCGGGACTGTCGTAGCCAAGCACCCTTCCCGGCGGCAGGTCCTCGTGATAGACCTCGGGAACGAGGACGACGTAGCCCTGAGCGGCGAACTGCACGGCGATGCGGCGAATCGGCGGCGTTTGCTGGAAGATCTCCGAATAGAGGAACAGGCCGGGAAACTGCGCGGGCTTGCCGCGCGACGGCGAAGGCGTGTAGACATAGGTCCGCATTGGGCCGGTGGGCGTTTCCAGATCGACGAATGAATCCTGCACGTTCATGGTGATTTCTCGTATTAGCTGGTGTATCGCGAAACGTAAACCTCACGGAACACTCTAAACGACGACATCCCCCGACGCCACGCCCGACTTTGCCGGCAGAATCACGTCGCCGTCCTTGCCCTTGCTGACGAAACAACTCGCGATCATCACCGAACGCGCCTCCTCATCGACCCGCACCGATGCTTGAAACGTCTCATCGCCCTGGCGCGGCCGAATCGTGCTGTCCGAGACGCGAAGGACACTACCGCCCCGAACGTCAATGCCTCTGACGCGCGCACCCAGCACCTGACAGCCCGTCATGTTCACGTTTTGACATGATTCCAGGACAACGCTCGCCTCGACCTCAACGTCTGAGGCGAGCGTGTGCTGCATCATCAGGCCGGTCAGGTTCACGTTGCGACAGCGGCGCAGCACCAGTTGATCGGTCGATTTTCCCTTGTATTCCGGGTTGTGATCGATGCTGTTGCCGCTCAGGACCAGGTGCTCGCAGTCCTCGGCCATTAGCGAATAACGATAGCCGCTGTAGATGCAGTTCCCCGACAGGACGACTCCCCGACACGAGCGCAGCTCAAGGACCGTCTCCTGACTGCCGAGTAGGTTGCCGCTGATGGCCAGCAATCCCACGGCGGAAGGATCGTCCTTGCCGACGCCGACAAGACGGATGTTGGCACCGCCCGGACTGCGCGACGCCTGAATCGTGTTGCCGGCAATCGTCCCCTCGCGTACCGTCCCCTTCTGACAATCGAAGAAGACGTCGTGCGATCGGGTCGCCTTCAGGTCGAAGTTGTACTCGATGTCGTTGGAGCAAATCTGAATGTTGCGGACCTCGCTGCCGGTGATGACGATGCCGCCCTGCTTGCAGTAACTGATGTGATTGCCGTGAATGTTGATCTGGTGCAGGTTCACCTTGTCGAGAAAGACGCCGATGCCGGTGTTGTCGTAGATGTGGCTGTCGCTCAGGATGACGTTGCGATTGCGCGTCGTCAGATGAATGCCGTGACGACAGCGGCGAATGAGCAGGCCGGTCAGCGTCGCCTGCATCGTCCCTTCGAGGCGAATACCGTCCGCCTGGGCATGCTGGCCGACAATGTCGAGGTCGCGGATCGTCGGCATTCGTTCCTTGAGCCAGACCTTTTCCTCGAAGTGAGCGGGTAAAGCAGAGCGACGATGCGTGCCGGTGAGATGGAGAGCCGGTCCTGGGCCGCGCATCAAGAGGCGAGCCGTGCCGCCCTGGCCGGCAAGACTCACCGGCCCGTGCGCGTCGAGAGGAATGGTGAGTGGTTTGCTGAGGACGTAGTCGCCGCGCGGAAAGACGAGCAAACCGTCGCCGCGTTGGACGGCGTGCTGCAGAGCGTCGCTGTCGTCGGTCTTGCCGTCGCCCTTCGCTCCGAACTCGCGTACGGATGACATAAGTGCTCTCCTGGTGGATATCGTCTCTGAACATGAGACGAGAGAGCGCGCGCGAGGTCAAGTCGCTTCGTGAAAACGATACCGCCGCTTGGGGCTTTGCAGGTCAATCCTGCAAAGCCCCAAGCGGCGGAAGGAATCATTTGTCAGACCGTTACTTCTCCGAGGACTCGACTCCGAGGATGGAAACCGTCGGGTGAGAGGTGTCGATCGACGTCGCCTGAGTGGACTGGGCCACGCCGACGTTGCCGACCATATCGACCGCCTCCACGCGGATGAAGAAGCTGGCCGGCCCCGTCTGCGGCATCGACCAGGTGTGATGCCCGCTGTTCTCGATGTTGGCGGCAAAGGGCAGCCAGGGGCCTTCGGCAGCCGTCGCAAAGGACAGCGTGATCGGCCGGCGGGCCATGTTGCGATCGTGAGCGTCCCAGGTGATCGCCACGTCACGAGCCTTGGAGCCGGTGCCATGCTTGACGTCGAGCAGTTTCACCATTGGGCGGGTCATATCGACCTGAACCCAGACTTGCGGCAGGTCGCCCGGTTTGGGCGGCTCCTTGCCTAGGCCGATGCCGTTGCGAGCCACCATCGTGAAGCCATACTGGCCTTCTTCCGGCACCTCGATGACGTAGGGCGGACCACTGTGACCCGTCGTTTCATCCTTCTTCCAGACCTGACCATCGCGGGTCTGCCACATCTCGACCGCCGACACACCGGACGGGCCGACGTCCTTCAACTCGTAGTTCAGCACGATTCGCTTGCTGTTGACCATTCTCCAGGCGGGAGACGCTGGCGAACCGGAACACTTTTCCTCAGACGTCTTGCTTCCGTCTGGCTTCGGTTGCGAAGAAACCTCGTCGAACTTCTCCGGCATCGGCGCGGCAGGCGGAGACTTCTCTTCAACCTGCATACCGCTGGGCGGCTTCTGGGAGGCGACCAGATGCGGCGTGGTGTCATCCGCGCCCGTCCCTTGCGTCTTCGGAGAAGCCGGACTGACGGGATCGCCAACTGGCTTTTCGATTCGATCCGGCATGGCCATCAGCAGCGGGGTCGGTGTAACGGTCGGGGCAGGAACGTTTTTGCCGTTCTCAGGCCGTGAGAGCACGTCCGACGGCACACCCCGCAGAGGCGGCTGGCTCATCTGTTCGTAGCTGGCTCGCCGCACGTTGGAGGAACTCGGGTCCCCAGGGCGAAAACTCTCCGGGAGCAGCGACGGCGAGGCAGGCGGGTTCGCCCCCAGAGTGCTTCCGTAGGGCGTTCGCGGCGGCAACGCCTGCGAAGCCTGGAGTGGGTCCCCCGTCGGCGCGGAGGCAATCGCCCCTGCCTGCGGCGTGGTACTGATCGGCGAACCCGGCAGCAACGTGTCCGCTGGCGAACGATAGGCCGTTGGAGCGCCGTGATTGTACTGCTGCCAGTTCGGCGCGGTGGACGGAGGTGCCGGCATCGGCCCTCCGCTTCGCGGAGGATAACCCTGATCGACGCCACTGCAGCCGATCAGCGCGAACGCGAGGCCGCACGTCAACAAATATACTTTCATGCTTCTCCCTCCCGGCCGTCGAGAGAGGCGCAGTCGCCTCTCCTCGTTCCCCTCGACCCGCCGAGTCCGGTAAAACGTATCTACCCGTCGTTCATCCTCAATGGATGCGACCCGATATCCCCTCGTGCATCGGATTCGAGCGGGCAGCAAATACGAAATGAAGGACCATCCGTCAAGAGGAAATGAGCGAGAAGTTTTCCGGGGGGGGTAGGCTTACGTTTCGCGCTCTGTTCCCGCGTGGGAGAAGAGCGCGAAACGACAAGCAAGAATCTCTGCCCCTGGATCGGGGGGCTTAGGATGTGTAATTTATTAACTTCCCTGTTTCGACGGAACGGCACGGTAGTTCCATGCAGGGAGTTCTTCGTCGAAAACGATCCGCATGTTCTTTTTGTAGTTCTTTGGAGCTTTTTGTCCGGTCGGGTAATC
>JBBRIK010000390.1:0-5882 GCA_038221045.1 Gemmatales bacterium | reverse complement strand
CCACTCGTGGACCGGGGTACTCTTGAACCCTAGCCCGTCAGCTAACCTCGCAGGCAGGCCGGAGAAGTTCTCCGGCCGTTATTGAGAGGGCGCTGTCACGTCTTCTGCACAGACGCCATGCCCGCATTTCGGGATCCACTCGTGTCAACCTCCGAGGGTCCGGTTACGCCTCCCGCGGGCAACCGCCTGCGCCGCGCTGCTCAGATCATTGTCATCAGCAGCGTCACCTTCACGTTTATCTCCTACTGGAGGACGGCCGCCGTCGTTCTCTGCGACCTCGGCAGCACCGCCTTCTACATCGGCGGCATTGTCGAGCAGTCGATCGGCAAAGCCGCGCCGTGGTTCATCCTGTTCGTGATGCTCTTCAGCTACGCCGTCCGCTGGGTGTACATCGAGAGTTGCACGCTGTTCGTTCGAGGCGGCGTCTATCGAGTGGTCCGCGAAGCGATGGGGCGCTTTGCGGCCAAGTTCGCCGTCTCGGCCCTGATCTTCGATTACGTTCTGACCGGCCCCATCAGCGGCGTGTCGGCGGGCCAGTACATCATCGGCCTGGTCCTGGAGATCCTCGAAGGTGTCTTCAAGATACCCATCCCCGCCCCGACGCGCGTGGCCTGGAAACAGTGGGGATCGGCCCTGATCGCCGCGATCATCACGATCTACTTCTTCCGCCAGAACCTGATCGGCATTCACGAGTCCAGCGACAAGGCCGTCAAGATCATGATTATCACAACGATCATGGCGGCCGTCATGCTGACCTGGTGCGGCCTGACGCTGTTCATGCAGCCGGAGAAGGTCCAGGCCGTCCCCATGGCCCCGAAACTCGATCCACAGAAGAAGAAGGCGATCGTCCCGCCCCCGCCGATCATCGATCCTGAGACGAAAGAGGAAGTCCCCGGCGAGTACGAAGACCCGACAGGCTTCCTCAGGACCACCTCGGCCGGGGCGAGTCTGCGCGGCCTGGAAGGGACCGATTGGCTTTCGCTGATGGGGGCCATCGGCATCATGCTGGCGTTCGGACACTCCGTCCTGGCCATGAGCGGTGAGGAAACGCTGGCCCAGGTCTATCGCGAGGTCGAGGCGCCGAAACTGCCGAACTTCAAGAAGGCGGCGTTCATCGTCTTCGCCTTTAGCCTGATTGTCACCGGAGGGATAAGTTTCCTTGCCGTCATGCTGATCCCCGACGAGGTCCGCATGAGCAAGTATTCGGACAACCTCATAGGCGGGTTGGCGATGCACGTCTGGGCGCCGCAATGGGCGCAGCCGTGGGCACCGCTGCTGTTGAACGGCTTCGTCGTCATCGTCGGGTTCCTGATTCTGGCCGGGGCTACCAACACCGCCATCATCGGTTCCAACGGAGTGCTGAACCGCGTTGCCGAGGACGGCGTCGTGCCGGGCTGGTTCCTCAAGCCGCATCCCAAGTACGGCACGACCTACCGCATCCTCTATCTCATCACCGGCCTGCAACTGGCGACCATTCTTCTCAGCCAGGGCAACGTCATTTGGCTGGGCGAGGCGTATGCCTTCGGCGTCGTCTGGAGTTTCGTCTTCCAGGCGCTGTCGATGACGATTCTGCGCTTCAAGGACAAGAGACCGCGTCCCTTCAAGGTGCCGCTCAATATCCCGATGGGCAAGTTTGAGTTGCCCCTGGGTCTGATCCTCATCCTGCTAATCCTGTTCGGGGCGGCGATCATGAACTTGCTCACCAAGGAGGTGGCGACGATTGGCGGCGTGCTCTTCACCGGCATCTTCTTCGCCGTCTTCACCATCAGCGAGCGCTATTACGAGAAGAAGCGGCGCGGGGGACGACACGAACATCTGGAGCAGTTCAACCAGGCGACGATGCCGGGCGCGACGCCGGAGAGCCTGGGGCTGAAGCAGACCTATCGCAAGCTGGTGGCCATCCGCTCGCCGCAGAACCTGTTCATGCTCGAGAAGGCGCTGGCCGAGACTGATCCGGAGACGACGGGCGTGGTGGTGATGACGGCCAAGCATCGCTCGCCCGAGGACGCCGACGAGCCGGACGTCGAACTGGACGTTTACGATCAGCAGTTGATGACGGCCGTGGTGACCGTCGCGGAGAAGGCGGGCAAGGAGGTGAAGCCGCTGATTGTCCCGACCAACAATCCGCTGCACGCCGTCGTTCAGATGGCGCGGGACCTCAAGGCCCAGGAGTTGATTATGGGCGCCTCCAACAAGTACACGGCCGACGAGCAACTGGAGCAGATCGCCTTTTTCTGGATCACCCTTCATAACGGGGAGACGCCGCCCTTGACGGTGCGGCTGCTGAGCTGGCAGCGCGACGTCTACCTCGACCTGGGGGGCGGAAATCGTATCCCGAAGATCAGCGAGCGCAAGGCGAAGTCGGTGGCAGAATTGCGAGCGGCGGGCGTTGGCGTCGAGCGTGTGCTGCTGGCACACGATGGAACTAACGCCGGCAGCGATATGCTGCAAGCGCTGCTGACGATGCTCGATCCCGACGTGCCGCTCGGCTTGATCTGTTCGGCCCCCCATGAAGAACAGGCGGCGAGCAGTCCGACGCCGCTGCAAATGGATCAGCGGCGGGCGCGCAAACTGGGGCGCGATCTGGAAGTCCACATGGTGCATGGCAACTGGGCGGAGGACGTCGTTCGTGTCGCGCGGGAGGGCAACTACAATCTGATCGTGTTGCCGATGCCAGCCGAGGATCCCGAAGGCGAGCCGCGTCCTGATGGCGAGGCACGCCCGTGGAACCCGGCTATCGACGAGATTCTGAAGCAAGCGCCGTGTCGAGTGTTCCTGGCCGCGTCGCCGGCGATTCCGCGTCAGACGGACGAGGATCAGCCCGTGAAGGCAAGCTAGGCGAGGGTTTGAGGACGCACTGGCGGAAGGGTCGGGGCAGATACGGGGACTGTCCTCGGCCCTGGCCGTATCCCGAGCTGTTCCCGGATCTCCTGCCGGATGCTCGTCGATACTCCCACGCCCTTGCCGCGGCGTGGCGAATGCCGCTGTTCATGTCGGTGTGAGACACTTCAGGATAGCTCTCGGCGACTTTTCTCGTAACCCGCGCCGGAGTTCTGGGTTTCACTTCATGAGACACCGGAGAACCACTGCCATGCGAATGATCGTTCTGTTTGCTGCCCTGCTGACCGCGGGTGCTGCTGCCGCTGCCGAGAAATCGCCGATTGGGCGGAAGGCCGAGAACTTCACGCTCAAGGACTATCGCGGCAAGGAGCATTCCCTCGCCGATTACCAGGACAAGAAACTCGTCGTCCTCGCGTTCCTCGGCGTCGAGTGTCCGCTGGCGAAACAGTACGCGCCGCGCCTGGCCACTCTGTCGGAGAAGTATGGCCCCAAGGGCGTCGCCTTCCTCGGCGTCAACTCCAACAGCCAGGACGCCCTTACCGCGATTGCCGCTTCCGCACGCATTCACAAGATCGAGTTCCCCGTGCTGAAAGACCTTGAAAACAAGGTCGCCGACGCCGTCGGAGCAGTCCGGACGCCGGAGGTCTTCGTCCTCGACCGGGAGCGCATCATTCGCTATCGGGGCCGGATCGACGATCAGTTCGGCGTCGGCTACGCGCGCGACAAACCGACGCGAACGGATCTCGAAACCGCCCTGGAGGAGTTGCTCGCCGGCAAGCCGGTGAGCAAGCCCGAAACGCCGGTGGCCGGCTGCTTCATCGGCCGCGTCTCCACAGTCAAGAGCGAGGGCAAGATCACCTTCTCGAACCAGGTTGTCCGCATCTTTCAGGAGCGCTGTGTCGAGTGCCATCGCAAGGGCGACATCGCTCCTTTTTCGCTGACGTCGTTCAAGGAGTCCGCCGGCTGGGCCGCGACGATTGCCGAGGTGATCGAGGAAGGCCGAATGCCACCCTGGCATGCCTCGCCGAAGCACGGCAAGTTCCGCAACGACCGCCGGCTGACGGACGAGGAGAAGAAGACGATCCTCCAGTGGGTGGCCGACAGCGCGCCGGAGGGCGATCCGAAACGGATGCCCGCGCCGAAGACGTTCGTCGAGGGCTGGCAACTGCCGCGCAAGCCGGACCTGGTCGTGGACATGGCGAAGACACCGTACAAGGTGCCGGCGGAGGGCGTGGTGCGCTATCAGTATTTCACGGCCGATCCGGGCTTGAAGGAGGATCGCTGGATCGAGGCGGCGGAGATCCTGCCGGGCAACCGCGCCGTCGTTCATCACATCCTCGTGTTCGCGATGCCGCCGGGAGGCCGGGGGGCGGGGGCGCTCCTGAACGAGGGCGGGCGTGGCTACCTGGTGGGTTACGTCCCCGGCAAGCGCGTGATGTCCTATGACGCGGGCATGGCCAAGCGCATCCCGGCGGGATCGCGGCTGCTGTTCCAGGTGCATTACACGCCCAACGGTACGGCGCAGGAGGACGTGAGCAAGATCGGCTTCCTGTTCGCCGATCCGAAGAAGATCGAATACGAGGTGAAGACGGTGCCGTGCGCCAATCCGCTGCTGTCGATTCCGCCGGGGGCCGGCAACCACAAGGTCGAGGCGACGACGCGCCAGTCGCTGGGCGAGGGCATCCTGCTGGGGTTCGCGCCGCACATGCACGTCCGCGGCAAGTCGTTCGAGTATGAGGCGGTGTATCCCGACGGCAAGAAGGAGATGCTGCTGGAGGTGCCGCGTTACGATTTCAACTGGCAGACGACGTATCGTCTGACGGAGCCGAAGAAGGTGCCGGCAGGAACGAAGATGCACTGCGTGGCGCATTATGACAACAGCGAGAAGAACCTGAACAATCCCGATCCGACCTCGCGTGTGCGCTGGGGCGATCAGACGTGGAACGAGATGATGATCGGCTATTTCGACATCGCGTACCCGATGAAGGAGCGGAAGAATTGACCGTTGTGCTGCATTGCAGGCTGCGACGAAGCGGGAGCCGCGAAGGTCGTGCGGTTCCGGTTCTCCTGACGGATTGAGAAAGGTAGCAGTATCCTCCCACTCAGGACGCCTTGACGGCGATCCTTGCGAAGAAGAGGTCGTACCACTGGTTCTCCGCCCGAACGATCGTGGCCAGCAAGTCGCAATCGAGCTTCACGCAGTGCGGCTCCGAATGGAGCAGGAGTCGAGGGCCGGCCTCGGTGACGTCGAGTTCCGCGAGCCAGGTGAAGTACCCCTGGTCGTCTTCCATCGTGAAGTGGAGCAGCCCGACGGGATAGGGGAATGCACCGACCCTCGAGAAGGACGCCATCGCCGGGAGGAGCAACTCAATGATCTGCTCCTCAGTCGCCGGACCAACACTTCCGCTGAGTACGATTCCAAACTGCCTGGCTGAGGGCACCTCATTCGCTTTCAGGATTGCCAGCATAAAAGTCAGACCGGCGTCCTGATCTTTCACGACCTTGATGACCAGGTCCATGCGATGTGACAGGTGCATGAGGGCCAGCGAACGGGATCGCTCGGCAATGAACCATTAATTTGTTTTCTCGACCATGGACCACCTCTACAAAGAGAATCGCGTACTCGTCATGGCCATGATTCGGCCCGCCCAGAACTGCTGGACTTCCTGGTAAAGCAACGATAGGGTCGTGCAATCCAGGGGGAAGGTAGTCGGGATGCTGGCAATGGGCGTGTTCATTCCCTCAAGGATTGCAACGATGTATCCGACGTCCTCCGGTTCATCAATGCCGACGAGATAGGTGGGGGCAGGTTTCAGGGCGAACAGCTCGACTCTGGGATGACTAGGCCGACGAGGACTTCATCCAACAGCGGCCAGTAATCGCGGCGACGCCCTCGAAGTGGAATGGCACGACAGCACGGTTTTTCGGTGGCTGACACCTTTTTCCGGCCCCAGGCTGAGCGTGCCGTGGCTGGGGCCGGTGACGAGGACGGCGTAGAGGGTGTCGCCGTCGGCGTCGGTATCGTTGGCGAGGACGCCGGA
>JBBRIK010000389.1:0-5890 GCA_038221045.1 Gemmatales bacterium | reverse complement strand
GATGAGCGCGCGCAGGGTGGTGATGACCTCAAAATCCTTGGCCGGGCGAACCTGCAGGAAGATGTCCGCGGCCTTGGCGCTGGGGGTCTCGCGGATATCAACGAGGACCATCGTCCGGTCCTTGCGCCCGTTGGGTACGAACCGGCCCTTCTGGGTCAGGGTATACTTGGTGAAATGCCTCGGATGGCACTCCGCCGGGTTGCCCCCCCAGTAGATGATCAGGTCGGCGCGATTCTTGATCTCGCCCAGCGTACAGGTAACCTTGCCACCCAACTGGGCGGCGATTTCGGTTGGACCGTGTCAGAGCGAGGTGTGGCTATCGACCACCCCTCCGATCAACTCGGCGAGGGCCACCGACTCCCGTTGCGCCTCGCAGGTGACGTTGCTGAGTCCGTACACCAGCGGCAGATGGGCCTTGTAGAGGTAATCGGCTGCCGCCTCGACGGCTTCATCGACCGTGGCGGGCTTGCCGTCGATCAGCGCGTCGGGGTAGAGGTGCTCGGCCGTGTGGTTCTTGAACCAGCTCACGCCGAGGACGCAGGCGTTTTTGGTATGGGTGATGCGCACCCCGTCGGTGTGCAGTTCGATATCGTCACAGACGCAACCGCAGAACGTGCAGGTCGCGTTCTTCACGATGCTCAGTTCCATCTCGCTCCCCTTCACCGACTTATCTGACCGTCCGAACCGGACGGAATGACGAACGTTCAGCCGAGCGCCCGGCCTCGATAACTTCCCCGGATGCGGCGCGGCATGTACCGCCCCACGTCGATCTGTTCCCAGGGTCCGAATTCCTCCGTATTGGCTTCCTCGGTGAAATGTGGGCCTCTTTCGAGGTCCTCATTCTCACGAGGCGATTGTGCGGCCTCCATCGCTTCTCTCCTGTTTGAAAGACCTCGTTGCTCAGGACGTCGGCTCCGCCGGGATCAGCTCGACCTCGACTTCCCAGCCCTTGGTGGTGGGCATTCCCGTTCCGTCGGTTTCTCCTCCGTAGAGGCGGCAGGTCGGCGGGCCATACGGCACGAAGATCATCCCCTCGGGGACTTTTCCCGCCTGGCACACGAAGAGGGCCTCGCCGTCCTTGGACCGAAGCCGGACTTTCCCTCCCGGAGGGATGCTCAGCGACTTCATGTCTTCCGGGTGCATCGTGAGAGTGTTCACGATCGCCTGGTATTCTTCGTGGTCCTTGCCGACGTTGATCTGCTGCCCTTGCTTGCTGGTGCGGATCGAGTGCAGAGTGAATCGTCTGCCCGCCATTGAGCGCCCTCGCGTGTTCCGGAAACCAAGACAACTGCCCCGAACGGCAACTCAAGTGGCACGGGCATACCACTTGTACAGAATTCTATTGCCGGCGATGATTCCATGCAAGGATCAGGATGAGGTTTGGCCCAATAACGTCGGGAATTTGCGGGCGAACTCGCCCTCAACCATCGAATGCTACGCTCGCGTAACTGACGCTCTCGGAACCGTCCGCCGCGACATGCCGGCCATAATCCAGCAGACGGCCCCGGCGCGGCGCGATCGCCTCCAGGAACGTCAGCGTGGGCGGGAAGCCACAGATTCGGCGACGATCCTTCTCACGTTCGATCACCTTGAAATATCCTTCCGCGTCGGCGGACTCCAGACAGGCCGTTACCGCCAGGTCTTGCGCGCGGCTCTGTGTCAACTGCGGCTCCGCGACCGGAATGGGATCGCCGAACTTCGGACCGATGTGCGCCAGGTCGCCGCTGATGACGTAACAGATTTCTTCAGTCCTCTCCTCATGGAGCTTTCGCAGGGCTGCGATCATGCGGCCGACGTCACGCAACTGCGCGGGCGGCTGATGCAATTCGACGCAATCCATGAACGAGCCAACGAGCAATGGCACGATGCGGATCGGTCGCCGGCCTTCGTAGAGATACTGCAACGGCACGACTTCCAGCTCGATCGAGTGTTCCGCCTCGTGGGCGGTCGGGTCGTCGAACAGGCCAGGGCCGTACAGCGACACCAGACGATTGATGTAGTCCTGATCGGCTGGCACGATGCCGAGGGGAGTCGGAAAGTGTGCGCGCGTCAGCGTGAAGCGCTCATACGAATAGTGCGATGTGCCGATGATGACGAACAGGCTCGCCTTGCTGCGCTCGACGATCTCCTTCAAGCCCCAGGTGTAAGTGAGGCCGCCGCGCCCGTAGTCGATGTGAGGCAACAGGGCGGCGATCAGCGAGCCATCGGGTTCGACGTTTCGCGGCGGACCGGAGGTATCGGGATGAGCGAAGAGAGCGGCGAAGTACTCGCGCAACTCGCCGGGATCGCCAGGATAGCAGCCGATGCAGGAAGGTTCGCGGATCGTGACAGCAGTACGAGAGAGGGGGAGCATGAGAGGTGGCGATGGATCGTCGCTTGCGGCTTCGCAGAGGAAATTGCAAAGCCGCAAGCGGCGAAGAGGGTTACTTCTTGGGAGGGACGACTTCCGGCAGGCCTGGCGAGCCGTTGAACGCCTTGACGACGGCCCCGTCGGCCACCTTCCACACCTTCACCTCGCCGTTGAACGATCCCGAGGCGACAAGGTTGCCGTCCGGCGAAAAGGCCACGGCATAGACCCAGTCGGTATGGCCGCTCAGCGACTTCACCTGAGCGCCGCTGGCCGCGTTCCAGATACGGACCGTCGCGTCGCCGCTGCACGTCGCCAGCAGAGGCTGCTTCGGATTGCGGACCACCTTGAAGACGCCCTTGCCGCCGGCCGCCGCCGCCCGCAGTTGCTTGCCGTCGCCGCTGGTCGTCCAGGCGCGCAACTGGTTGTCCTCGCCGACCGAGAAGCCGGCCTTGCCGTCCGCCTGTACCGCGACGCCATACACAGTCGCCTGATGCGTCGGGAACGTCAGCACCGACTCCTTCATCTTGAGGTCCCAGACCTTCGCCGTCTTGTCCCGGCTGCACGTCAGCAGCGACTTGCCGTCCGGCGTCAGGGCGACCCCAAAGACCCAGTCGGCGTGATTCTCGATCGACTGCTCGAGTTTCGCCTGAGCGTACCCGGCCGTCAGGTCCCAGACGTTGACGATGCGATCGCAGCCGCCGGAGACGAGCGTCTTGCCGTCGGCGCTGATGTCCAGGCACAGGACCGAATCGTCGGCCTCCAGAAGCTGCTTGACCATCACGCCGGTGTCGGTGACGCCGTCGAGCAGCGTGACGCCGTTTTCAACTTTCGGCTTGCCGCCGTTGATGTCGTAGATGCGGACGTCGCCTTCCTGTCCGGGACGGCCGCCCGCGACGGCGAGCTTGCCGTCGGGCAGAAAGGCCATCGCGTAGGCGCGCTCGGCGCGGGTGCGGATGCGCTTTTCGAGCTTGGCGTCGGCCGCGTTCCAGACCGTCAGCTCATGATGGCCGCCGGCGACGATCTTCTGATTGTCCGGAGTGAAGGCCAATGCGGTGATGGTGACGGGGAAGGGATACTTGATCGGCGGCTGAGGCGACACCCAGCGCGAACGCAGCTCGCGGATGAAGTCCGACTTCGGAGTCAGGCCGGCGTCGAGCTTGGCGCCCTCGGCGATCCACTGCCGAATGATGGCGATCTTCTCCGCCGGCACCGCTTCGCCGGTATCGAGCGGAGGCATGCGCGATTTGTCCTTGGCCGTCAGCAGGTCGAGGAGGTGGCTCTCTTCGGGCTTACCGGGAGCGATCGGATCGATCTCCTTCGCGCCGCCCTTGCGCAGGTTCTCGAAGGTGGTCAGGTCGAGTTTGCCCTTGCGTTTCTTGGCGTCGTGACAGGCGAAGCAGCTATTCTCCTTGAGGATCGGGGCAACGTCGTTGATGAAGCTGATAGGCCCCTTTTTCGCGGGTTGTTGAGCATCGAGGCGGGGAGACGACAACTGAAGCAGGGCCACGGTGAGGGCCAGGCCGAGCGCGAGGCAGAGCAGGCAGAAGCAGCGGTGGGAACGTGACATCGGGACAAGGCTCCGTCGGAACAGGCGGGGTTCGTTCCTGTGAACGTGGTAGGGAGGGCAGGACGATACGGAGAATTATAAAGCCCGCAACGGCGAAACGCCACACTACGCATGCGGAATCGAGACGTTGTGGAGAAGTCGCTCCGCAGGCTATAATCGCGCATCCATCAAGGAGCGACGCATGCACATACACGATTGGACTCGAGTGGGAGCCGGAACCTTCCATGATTTTCACATGGCATGGATCACCCATCTCAAGGAAGCATTGAATGCCGGTCCGCTGCCGTCGGATTACTACGCGCAGGGGGACGCGCAGGGGGAGCAGCACATGGGGCGAAAAATCGCCGACGTCCTGACCCTGCACGCGAGTGATCCCGACCAGTCCTTGACCCCCCCTCAGCCCCCCGATGGAGGGGCCGTGGCCGTTGCGGAAGCTCCTCCCCGAGTCAGCCGTACCCTCGTTCTTGCACCTTCTCCAACAAGATTGCGGCGAACAGTAACGATCCGTCACACGAACGGCCATCGCATCGTCGCTCTGATCGAGATTCTCTCGCCAGGGAACAAAGCGGGTGCGGACGCGGTCGTCGAGTTCGTGCGGAAAGCCAAGGATGCGATTCGTGCCGGAATTCATCTGGTCGTCATCGATCTGCTGCCGCCGGGCCGGCACGATCCCCAGGGAATGCACGGCGAGATCATGCAGGCTCTCTCGGCGGAGGAGTACGAACTGCCGGACGGCGAGCCTCTGACGTTCGTCTCGTACTCGGCGGGTCCAACACCGGTCGCGTATCTCCAGCATCCCGGCATCGGCGATGAAATGCCCGAACTGCCGTTATTCCTGACCGCCGAGCGCTATGTGAACCTGCCGCTCGAATCGACCTACGCCACCACCTATCGCGGAGTGCCGGCTTTCTGGCGCGAGGTGATCGAAGGCAAACGTCCGGCCCCGGACGCAACCTGACCTCTGAATTGCTTGCCCGCTCATCGATGGGTTCGCTCAGACCCGAGACTACGAGAATTCCGCGCCGTTCTTGATCAGGATGACAAAGGCGAGGATGCCATACAGAAGCTGGACCGCGCCGAGGACAGCCTCGACAGCGCCCTCGTCGTAAGCACTCAGAGAAAGCAGGCCCAACAGCATGGCCAGAGCGGCCGTTATGAACGTCAGGATGCGGCCCCACTGTTGACGCGACAGAGTCCCCAGCCCCGCCAGTATCCCGAGAACTCCCGACACCAGGAACGCGATGCCGATTACGACTCCAACTTCCGCCATGAGCTTCAGGAGCCAGCCAAATCCTCCGGCGGCATTGCCTCCCTCCATGCGCTTTGCCAGGTCCGCTCCGGCAAAGACAAGGCTGCCGCCCAGGCCCGCGTAGGCGAGTCCGAAGAGCAGGGTGAGCAGCCCGACGATCGTCACGGCGACACTCTTGCTCGATCCCTCCGGCGCTGCGGTACTCATGTCAGTCTCTCAGGGAATGGTATGTCGAGCATGAGGAGGATCGCAGACGAGCGGCACGGCGTAAGCGTGCCGGTGTGGGACTGAAAAGGGCATTCAAGCAGCGCTTGAATGCCCCTCGTGGTTCTCTTCAAGCGATCGTTACTTCTTTTCCTTCTTCTTCTCATCGACCTTCGTCTTGACGTCCACTGGCTCGGCGTTGACGGTCTTGGCGACCTTGTCGGAGACTTTCTTGGCCAGCAATCCGCCCGGATCGCAGCCGGCGACAATGGCGAGGATCTCGCCGCCCTTGCCGATCAGGATGTTCGTCGGCATCGTCTTCGTCTGGAAGACGTTCCAGCTCTCGCCCTTGGTATCGACGGCGTAGAGCATGTTAAGCTTCTTCTCCTTGACGTAGGTCGCGACCTTGGCGTCGGCTTCCTTGAAGACGGCGATGCTGGTCAGGCCATTGCCCTTGTAGGCCTCGTGCAGCGCCTGGAAATAGGCCAGTTCCTTGTCGCAGCCGGAGCAGCCACAGGTC
>JBBRIK010000388.1:0-5891 GCA_038221045.1 Gemmatales bacterium | reverse complement strand
TCTCGGCCATCGCGCGCGTCCCAGACCTTGATGGTCCCGTCGGCGCTGGAAGAGGCGAGATAGCGGCCCTCGAGACAGAACGCGATGCTGTTGGCGGCATACTGGTGGCCGTGCAGGGTGAACAGGCCGCCGTTGCAGTTGCGCTTGAGGTAGTGCCAGTCCCAGGTGCGGACCGGGGCCGGCACCTCGTCGAGGCGGGCGTGAGCGAGGAGAACGTTGCCGTTGTGCCAGGAAGCCTCGGCCAGGGAGATGCGGCTGTTGAGGAAGGCCCGCTCGGCTCGGCCCTGCTCGGTTGTTGCCCGCGCCTGTTCGTTATTCGCCAGTTGCTCCGCCTTGCGGGCCTTGACTCCCTCGCCCACCGCGCGGTTGCGCTCGGCGACCAGTTCGCTGAAGGCCCAGGCGATACCGCCGAGGCCAAGTCCCGTCAGAAGCAGCACCAGGGCAAGCAAGCTCGCGACGAGCGGCCTTTTCCTGAGCCAGCGGGCGGCGCGGGCGGCCGCGCTGATGGGTCTGGCGCGGATCGGCTCGCCGTCGAGAAATCGCTTCACATCCTCGGCGAGCGACTGCGCGCTGTCGTAGCGTTTGCCCGGCTCCTTTTGCAGGCAGCGCAGGCAGATGGTGTCGAGGTCGCGCGGCACGCCCGGTTGCAGCGAGCGCGGCGATACCGGCTCCTGTTCGAGAACGAGCCGCATGGTCTCGGCGGGGCTGGCGGCGCGAAAGGGAGGCCGGCCCGTGAGGCATTCATACAAAATCGCGCCCAAGGCGTAGACGTCGGTGCGGACGCCGACCGCGTGGACCTTGCCGGCCGCCTGTTCGGGGGCCATGTAGCTCGGGGTACCAAGGACCGCGCCCGACTGTGTCTGTCCTTCCGCCCCCATATCCTTGGCAAGCCCGAAGTCGGTCACCTTCGGCTGGCAATCCGCAATTCGAGACCGCCAATCCGGGACAGGGGGATTCGTCTTCGATCCGGATTTCGGGTTCTGAGACTCGGATTTCGGATGAGGGATTTCGGATTTGCAAAGCAGGATGTTCGCAGGTTTGAGGTCGCGATGCACGATGCCGGTGAGGTGAGCGTGATGGACGGCGCGGGCGAGGACGTCAAGCAGGACGGCGGCGTCGCGTGGGGGCAGCGGGGTCCCGCGCAAATGCTGGTTGAGGCTTCCGCCCTCGACGTACTCCATCGAGTAAAAGGGCGTGCCTTCGTGGAGTCCAGCCTCGTAGACCTGAACGATGTTGGGATGCCGCAGCCGGCCCAGCGCCTCGGCTTCGTGAACGAAGCGCAGCCGTTGGTCCTCGCTGACGTGATCGGCATGGAGGATCATCTTGAGGGCGACGGGCCGATTGAGGCTGAGTTGCCGGGCGCGGTAGACGACGCCCATGCCGCCGCGTCCGAGTTCTCCCTCGATCGCATAGCCGGCAATGAGGCGTTTCGGCGTGGTCTCTCCCGCGCTCGAATGCGAATCGGCGACGGTGACTTCCACGGCGGGGGACCGAGGATCGGAGGGCGTTGTTTGCCGGGGATCAGTCATGGGTCGGACTCGAGGTTTGAGCCGCACGGCGACAGCGGACACAACCCCACAATACTCGATTGTCTGAAAAAGCGAAGACTCCGCCCCGCGGCCCATGGCATTCGTGGAGAAACGGGGTCCGAGCAATCGTCGCCCTGAGTGTTCTGATGGGGCCGACAAGAAGGAGTTCGATCAGACTCGCGTCGCGTTTTCGACTCACCTACTTCAACACCGGCGGGGTCGATATGGAATGATCGCTTCCGACTCGCTCACCCGAGTTGCGTTGGATTGGAGGAAGCGAAAAAAGTTGCGGCTGCTTCGTGGAGTGTGTAGACTACAGAACCTTGATGGACTGAAGATCGTGGCTTGATAGACCACTCAATCAGTCTTCATTAGTTGGCGGGGGTGCGACAGTAGTTCTGACCGTGCGGCGCTGTCGCTCGATTGCTGTCCCTGGAATGTGAGATACGCTCCGTGGCCGATAACTGTCCGCACTGCGGCGTCTCGCTTCCCTTCGCCGGGGACGCCTTTTGCTCTGAATGCGGAGGCGCGCTGGACGAGCCCCCGTCCGCCGTTCCTGGCCGGCCAATGACAGGGGGAGGCCCGGATAACGCGGCTCATCCCTCCCAGCTTCCCCACCACCAGAACGGTGATGATAGCGAGTTGGTCAGCGGCATTGTCGGTGCGGAAGAACTCACCTGGGAAGAGTTAGCGTCAGAAATCAAACATGGCGGCCGGCTGGTCATTTTTCAGTATTGCGTATCCATCGGAATCCTCACTTTCCTGCAGCCGAGCAAGATTCATCTTGTTCGCGTGCACGAATCAACCGCCGGCAAAGGGTTCCGCTACACCTTGCTCTCGCTGTTCGCGGGCTGGTGGGGCATCCCCTGGGGCTTCATCTACACCCCCACAGCTATTGTGACGAACATCAGTGGCGGCAAAGACGTCACGAAGTTGGTGTTTCCAAACACGCGCTGATGAACATTGAGAACCATGTCGCCAGCTCAGAGGAACCCTTGCGCGGCAGTATTCCGCGGATCACAACGACATGCCCGCGCGGCGCTTGAGATTGTGGCTGAGGCTCCGTTGGGTCCTCTCCAGCGGCGCGGAAAAGGCGCGCAACAGATTGCCATGTTCCAGGAACCTTTGTTGTACCACCTTCGGCAGCACGCCGGCGCGAGCCAGGAATAGACGTGTAGTAACAGCGATGTAGAGTCCGTTCGACGAGTTCGTTGCTTCCGTTCGCACGGGTCTTACAATAGGTCCGTCGCCCTCCCTCCTCGTTCGCAACGCGAGTCAATTCATGCGTGCCAATCCCGTCAAACGTGCCCTGAAAGCCGGCGAAGCGTCGGTCGGCACCTGGCTGTCGCTGGGCAGCATCACCGCTTCACGCTTCCTCGCCCGCGCCGGCTGGGCCTGGCTGACCGTCGATATCGAACACAGCCTCGTCGATTGGGAGACGGCCACGCACATCGTCGCCTCGATTGCCGACGGCGGCTGCACCGCGCTCGCCCGCGTCCCGGCCAATCGCCACGATCACATCAAACGCGTCCTCGACAATGGCGCGCATGGGGTCGTCGTGCCGATGGTCAACACGCGGGCCGAGGCCGAGGCGGCGGTCAGCGCCGTCCTCTATCCGCCGTTCGGCAATCGCAGCGTCGGCGGCAGCGTTCATGGACTCAACTTCGGCTGCTCCGCCGCCGAGTACTTTGAGAAGGCCAACGACGAACTGCTCATCGTCCTTCAGTGCGAACACATCCAGGCGGTCGAGAACTTCGAGTCGGTCTTCTCCGTTCCCGGCATCGACGCCGTCTTCGTCGGTCCCAACGATCTCGCCCAGAGCATGCGCACCAAGGACAACAAGCCCCCCAGCGGCGAGGCGATGAACCAGGCGCTCAAGCACATCCTGGCGACTTGCAAGAAACTCAAGGTGCCGGCCGGGCTGCACTGCTACTCGGCGGACGAGGCGCGGACGCGGATCGAGGAAGGCTGGCAGTTCATCGCGATCGGCAGCGAATTGCGGCTGATGATGAGTGCGTCCAGCGCGGAGTTGAAGAAGCTCGGCGAACTCAAGAAGCCGGAACTGGCGAAGTACTAACCATGAGCAAGGAATCCCAACTGCGTCAGGTCCTCGACAGCGGCATCGTCGCCGTGGTCCGCTCGCCCGACAGCCAGCAGCTCGTCGAGACGGTCCGTGCCCTCGCCGATGGCGGCGTCAACGTCGTCGAAATCACCATGACGGTCCCCGACGCCCTCGACGTCGTCCGTCAGGTCCGCAAGGCGCTGGGCGATCGCATCCTGCTCGGCGCGGGGACCATCCTCGATTCGGAGACGGCCCGCGCCGCGCTGCTGGCCGGGGCCGAGTTCCTGGTCGCACCGACGCTCAATCTCGACGTCATTCGCCTGTGTCAGCGTTACGACAAGTTGGTGATGCCGGGCGCGTTCACGCCGACGGAGATCCTGACGGCGTGGGAGGCGGGAGCGGACATCGTGAAGGTGTTTCCTGCTGACGTGGTCGGGCCGGCCTTCTTCAAGGCGGTGCGCGCTCCCCTGCCGCAGGTTAAGCTGATGCCGACGGGCGGCGTCGATCTGAACACGGCGGCAAAGTTCCTCGAAGCCGGAGCGTGCTGTCTGGGCGTCGGCGGTCAACTGGTCGAGCCGAAGGCAATTGCGGAACGCAATTTCGAGCGCATCCGCGACCTGGCCCGGCAGTATGTCGCTGTCGTGCGAAAGTTCCGCGAAGGATAAGGCGAGCAAACGGAGTCGAGACTCCTCCTTATCGTCTCAACTCTGTCCCTTCTGTCAACTCAACAAGAGCCACTGCCATCGCTGCCAGGGCGTCTGGATCGATCATCGTGTGGTCGTTCCCTACCACGCGCACGGCCACGGCTGGCATACCGCAACGCGCGACCTGCTCCCGGACCGCCTCCAGGGGCAGGCCATCGTCATACGCTGAATGCAGAACTACTAACCGACCTGAGAAAAGCCGTCCCTCCGCCACCCAGTGGAGCGCAGGGGCGATCAACAGTCGCGGCACCCGATCGTCCATCAGGGCCAGGGCAACGCTGCCGCCGCGCGAGTACCCGACAATCACGTCTGGCCGATATGTCTGAAGGGCCTGGGCAGCCACACACTCGGAAGCCGGGAAATCGAGGTCCGGCAGCATCGGAGCGAGGACGTCGTAACCCAGAGACCGGATGTAACGAGGTTTGAAACCTTCCGGGTTGCACCCCAACCCATCGAGGTAAAGGACGCGGAATTCAGACATTCTCTCGCATTCCTCCTGCTGGCGAATCTCTCCATTGCTCTGTAGTCTACCAGCACTCTGCGCGAGCGTCGCAAGAAAACTGGGATCCTGCCGACGACGAGATTATCCCATGCCACATGACGTGATTACCTTCGGCGAGGCCATGATTCGCCTGGCGCCGCCGAACTTTCGCCGGCTCGAACAGGCCCATAGCCTCGACGTCCAGGTCGGCGGCGCCGAACTCAACACCGCCGTCGGACTGGCGCGCCTTGGACGCTCCAGCGCCTGGGTGTCGCGCCTGACCGACAACCCCCTCGGCCGGTTGATCGCCAATCGCGCCCGCGAAGCAGGAGTCAGCAGCGAACACGTCGTCTGGACCAAGGACGATCGGGTCGGACTCTACTTCCTCGAATTCGGCGCTGCCCCACGCGCCAGCAGCGTCCTCTACGATCGCAAGAACGCTGCCATTGCCGGCATCCAGGCCGGGATGGTGAACTGGAGCAAGGTCTTCGCCGGCGCACGCTGGTTCCACGTTACCGGCATCACGCCCGCGCTCAGCAGCGGTGCGGCGGCGACGACGCGCGAGGCCATCGAGGCGGCGCGGGCCGCCGGCGTCGGCACCAGCATGGACCTCAACTATCGCGTGAAACTGTGGACGCAGGAAGAGGCCGGCAAATGCCTGAGCGATCTCATGCGCTTTACCGACGTCCTCATCACGACCGAGGAAGACGTCGAACGCGTCTTCGGCATCAAGGGCAAGGACTACGAGGACGCCGCGGCCCAGACGGCGAAACGCTTCGGCCTGAAGGCCGTCGCCATCACGCTCCGTGAGAATCCGCTCGTCTGGAAGAACAGTTGGACCGCCATGCTCTGGCAGGACGGCAAGGTCCTGAAGACGCGGTCGTATGAGGTCGAGATCGTCGATCGCCTCGGCGCGGGCGACTCATTCGCGGCCGGGCTGATTCACGGCTTGCTCGATGGCGACATGCAGAAGGGACTCGACTACGGCGTCGCGGCGAGCGCTCTGAAGCACACGATTCCGGGCGATTTCAACTGGATCACGCGCGAGGAAGTCGAGTCGATGCTGAAGGGATCGGGACTGCGCATCAGTCGATAGCCGCTCGCGGCTTAGCGCT
>JBBRIK010000387.1:0-5926 GCA_038221045.1 Gemmatales bacterium | reverse complement strand
CGTATGAGTCCTTCATGCGAGAGGTCCCGGAATGGCAGGAGGCGGAAGGACGATCCGCCCTGTGGAGTTCGAGGTAGGAATGGTTGGATTGTCCTCCCGACGAACACGGAAGACAAGGCGAAAATGCTCTTCCGTCCTCGTTTCTTCTGTCGCCTCACGCGATCCCTAATGGGAGTGCCATCGCTGTTTTCAGGCAGGCGTCAATTCTCTGCATCGAAATTGCCGATAGCTTTCCGATGACGGGGTCGATGCGGTCTTCTGCGATGGTGGCCAGGAATAGACAGGCCACAACCGAATCCTGATCGAGTCCAGTAGCCTTGCCCTCGGGAGTGGACACGTCGATCAGGAGGGAGGTCGGGTCCGACGCTGCCGCAAGGTTGGTCGTGATCTCGGCGACAATCGCATGTCGCACGCTGGTGTTGTAGACGTCTGACTGCACGACCAGGACCGGCCGCCTCTTGCCACGATTCCCGCTGACGTGTGGGAATCGAGCCATGGCCACGTCTCCGCGATTGAGGCTCATGACTTCTTCCCGAACTGATCGGCCATCTCTGCCGCTTCCTCGTGCAGGAGGTCCATCTCCTCATCAGTCCAGGGGCTGTCGTCGTCGAGAACCTTCAAACGCTCGTAGACGTCCTGGCGGAGGAGAATGTAAGCGGTGTTCGTCCGAGGATCGACCAGCGGCAGCGTGCCACTGGATTCCTCAACGGCCTGTACCTGGACCGGTGTCAACTCAATCATGGCAAATGCTCCTCTGGCTCAATCGTAACGGATACTGCGGTACCTCCACAAGACTTGGGAACGCCATTCTCACACGAGATGATTCTTCCGCCGCACCACCCACTCCACGGACACCGCCGCCAGAAACGCGACGAACAGCAACGGCGAATTCCAGAACTCCGTTCGCACCACCTGGGCCGTCCTGCGCTCCTTGCGCTCGATCTTCTCCGCCAGCTTCTCCGCCTCGTCCACTTCGAGATAGACGCCGCCCGTCGCATCCGCCAGCGACTTCAGCGTCGCCGGACTCGTGCCGGCACTGGCCAGTTCCAGGTCGCTGCCCTGCACCAGAAACTCGCTCACCTGACTGGCCTTGAGTTTGCCGGCGTCCGTCAGTGAAGCCGTCACCTCGTAGCGGCCGCCCGCCGACGGGAAGTACTCGGCCGTCAGAACGTCTGGCTCCGCGGTATTCACCTTCACCGGCAGCGCCTGCGATCCCGCGATCCCCGGACGCGCCACCTCGATCGTGACGTCGCCCTTCGTCTTCTCCGGGTCCGTGCCCTTCTGGCGCTGCACCCGGACAATCACCTTCTGGCCGCGGTCGTAGTCCGGCTTGTCGGTCGAGAGGGCCAGCGGCGGGCGTTCGTCGTCGAGGCCGCGTCCGGCCAGCCAGCGAATCGATTGGCTCCAGAAGCGCGAATAGAGCGTGTCGGGCTGGCCGAGGATGCGCGCGACCCGGCTCCAGCGCCAGGTCGTGTCCGCCGCCAGCACCATTACCTGTCCGCCACCCGCGGCGCGCTGGACCGCGAGGACGATGGCCGGCTTGCCTTCGACCTGCACGCCCGGATCAATGGCCAACTCCTCCGCCCCCGGCTTCAGACGTTGCACCAGTGGCAGTCCCTCCAGTCGAGGCGACTTCGCCCACGTCTCGGCGTCCTTGATGCGGTCGCCCGTCAGGCTGAAGATCGGATGCTGCTTGCCCTTTTCGGTCAATTGCAGATTGAAGGCCGCCTCGCTCTGCGGCCCCTCGGCACTGAAGACCACCGGCAGCACCTCGGCCAGGGGCGTCGAACGGAAGCCGGCGGGACCGAACGACGAGTAGCCGCCCAGCACCAGCAGCGAATGGTTCTTGCCGTCGAGCCATTTCACGATCTGGCGATGATCCTCCGCACGCAGCAGCCCGCCCTCCATATCGCCGAGGATGACGACGTCGAAGTTCTTGAGTTGCTCCTCGCTGAAAACGCCCTGCGTTATGGGATCGGGCGTCTCAGGCGACAGCCGGCGAATGACGAACTTGAGCGCGACGTCGAGATCGTCCTCGAGATGAGCCTTGAGGAACTTCGCCTCAGCTCGCAAATGGCCCTCGACATAAAGGACGCGGATCGGCTCCGCATCGACGCGCAGCGGAAAATGGACCGCATTGTTGCCGAGATAGCGCTCTCCCGCCTCGCCCTCGATGGCGGCGGTGTAGACGAATCGGCCCGGCTGGTGCGGCGTGAATGTCAGGCTCACCATCTGCTCGACGCCGCCCTCTCCGAGGCTGACCTTTTGCGAGGCGAGCGTCTCCCGGCCGCGCTTGATCGACACCGTCGCCTGACTGCTGGCCTGTCCCGTCTTGGCGATCGGCACGTCGATCGTCAGAGCGTTGTGGACCAGGGCGCGCTCAGGAGCGCGCGGCCGGCGCACCGCGAGATCGAGATCGCCCGTCGAGGTGGCCGGAAAGCCCAGACTGTGGATCGGAGTGGCCGACCCGCGCCAGTCCTGAAAGCTCGCCCGGCCTGTCGTGTCCATGCCGTCGCTGATGACGACGATCCCCGTCAGAGTGCGCGAGCGCATTTGCTTGATGGCCTGCCGCAGCGCCTTCTCGATATCGGTGCGGTCGATTTCCGGCGACGAAGGAGCGCCCTTGGGCAGCGGATTGCCCTCGATGTCGAACAACTCGACGATCAGTTTCGCTCCGTCCCGCTTCTCGACCGCGTTCGTCAGCCGTTCCACGGCCGTCTTCGCCGCACTGTAGCGCGGCTGGCCGTTGGCGGCGGGCAACGACATCGAGCGCGAGTTGTCGAGGATGACAAGCACTCGGCCGGGATCGGTCAACTCGGTCTCGCGCGTCCAGGTCGGCTTGGTCAGCGCCAGAATGAGGAAGAACATGCCGCCGAGACGCAGTCCCAGCAGTCCCCAGGTGATGCCGCGCTGGGAACGGCGATAGATGCCGAGATAGGTTGCGAAGAGGAAGAGGCCGGCGGGAAAGAAGCACAATGCCAGCCAGATCGCCCACGGGTTCTCGAAGCGGATCATGTGGGTACCTCCGCGAGCGGACGAGACTCGACGCGCGCGACGATCGGCGGCGGGGCTTTGCCATGCCGCATCAGGCTAATGCGATTCGCCAGCCACGGCTCGAACACGGCGAGAGCCAGCACGATGAGCAGGATGACGTCCCACAGCCGGCTTTCGCCGCGCGCGGAGGCCACCTGTTCGCCGACGTTTTCCGTCCCGTCGATGAACGTGACCAGCCGCCGATTGAGCAGCGTCTTGAAGCCGGCCTCGATGCGTTTCGTCCTCGGCACGCCGGCATCGCCCTGCTCCGCGAGGACGTCATCGAGATAGGTGAGGTCCGTCTCGTAACTTTCGAGGTTGACGGCGAACATCCCGGCCTGTTCCTTCAGGTCGGTCGAAAGGACGCTGTAGACGCCGGGCTGCGTCGTGTCGCTGAAGGTGAGAACGGGCGAGTCGCCGGTGGTCTCGGGAGTTCCATAGCCCGTCGTGCCGTCCGGCTTCTTGATGACCAGGGGACCGCCCTTGAGCGAGGAGATGGGCAGACGCACGACGGCGCCGGTCTCGTGAAACGCCTGCAAGCCGAGCGGCTCCTGCGCGAGGTAGGCGACGAGACGATAGATCCACGGCAGGAAGGCGGGGCGGATCGGGAAGTTGGTCCAGTCGCGGTCGCAGGTCGAGGTGAACACCAGCACGCGGCCCCGGCCAAACTCCTTCTCCGCCAGCAGCGGCGCGCCGTTGGACGCCTTCATCAGCAGGGCAGAGTCGGCCACCTCCATACGCCAGAGCGCTCGAAAGCCGATGCCCGGTCCCGTCAGCGAGCCGCTCCGCTGATCCTGAAAGGCCGACAGGGCCGGATGCTCGAAACGCACCTGGGCAATGTTCGCAATTTCTTTCGGCGACGAGGGATCGCCCTGCCGCTCCTTCAACTTGCCGGGCAGCAGCCCGCCGTGGCGATGATTGCTGCCGGCAAGGACCTCGTTGTAAAACACTGCATCGACCTTGTCGCCGAGAAAGAACAGAACGCTGCTGCCGCCCTCGGCGAAGTCTTCGAGTTTCGCGACGCCCGCTTCGGAAAGCTGTTCGACGTTGGCCAGGACGACAAGCGGGTACTTCGACAGGTCCGCGTCGGCCAGCGTCGCGGGAGAGACGGTATCGATGTTGACAGGCGATTTCTGGCCTTCGGGGCTGACCGTCAGGGCGAGCTTGAGGAAGAACAGTTCATCGAGACGTGGCACCACGGAGGGCGCGCCGTTGACGGCAAGGAGGTTGACCTTGTCCAGCACCTCGACGGCGAAATAACGGCGATTGTCGAGTGGAAAGGCCCCCTCGGGGGCCTCGACGATCTCGACATACCCGGAGTGCCAGCCCTCGGTGGCGAAGGAGTGATGGAAGCGCGGCACGGCCCAGCGGCCCCCGGCGAGGCGTTCGACCTGCTGCTCGCCGGCGGGATCGGGCCGGCCATCGACGTACAGACGCACCGTCACCGACTGCGCGTCGGGATCGCCGATCGCGAGCAGAGGCCGAATGGTGAAGGGAACGCCGACCATCGGCCGGGAGGCGCCGAGTTGCACGGCCGTGATGCCGGCGTTCTTGATCGGCTTCTTCGGCCGAACACTGGCAAAGAAGAAGGAGACCTGTCCGGAGTCGCTCCCCTTGTCGCGGCCCACTTCCCAGCCGGCGTCTTGCAAATCGCTGAAGACGTATACCTCTCTGCTTGGCGTCCTGGCCGACAGGGCAATCTGTTCGGCGCGAGCGACGGCCCCTATCAGATCGGTGCCGAGAGCGGCGACTTGCAGATGATCGACCGCTTGCAGAACGTCGCCGAGTTCGCTCGTCGGCTCCGGGAAGAGGACTTCGGGGCCGCTGTCGCGCCGGCCGGCGAGGACGATGCTCGCCGAGTCGCCGGAACGCAGTTTCTCGACGACTCCCCGCGCGGCAGCGCGCGCCCGCTCCATCAGGGATTTCTCGTCCTCCATGAAGCCCATGCTCGCGGAATTATCGAGGACGAGGACGACGGTGCGCGCCGAATTGCCGGGCGAAGGAGCGGCGTCCCCAAGACGGAGCAACGGCTGCGACAGGGCGAAGGCGAACAGCGCGAACAGGGCGATACGGCAAGCCAGCAGCCAGCGCTCGCGCAGCTTGCTCATGTGATAGGAGCGAAGGAATTGATCGGTGAAGAAGCGCGTCGTCGAGAAGCGCATCTTCTTGGTTTTGCGCGAGCGGCTGAGATGGACCAGGAGCGGAATGCCGACGGCGGCGAGGCCGGCGAGATAGTAAGGACTGAGCAACTCGAACATGGCGGTCCCCCTCACCACAAGGTATTTCATTTTCCTTGAGGGAGAAGGGGATCGATGGCGGAATACCGTCTTGCCGCTTGCGGCGTAGCGCTCTTCTCCTCGCTACGCCGCACGCGGCAAGAAACCGGCCTCAGATCTGAAAATCCGCGTTGAAGTCCTTCACGCCGGGGGTCTTGATCCGCAGCGATGGCTTCTCGATCGTGACGGCCGTGTTCGGCCCGACACTATGCGTCAGCCAGACGCTCGAACCGATGACGGCGTTATGACCGACCACCGTGTCGCCGCCGAGGACGGTCGCGTTGGCGTAGACGACGACGTCGTCCTCCAGCGTCGGATGCCGTTTCATGCCGCGAATGATATTGCCGGCCGCATCGCGCGGGAACGACAGCGCACCGAGCGTTACGCCCTGGTAAAGTTTGACGCCTCGGCCAATGTCGCAGGTCTCGCCGATGACGACGCCTGTGCCGTGATCGATGAAGAAGCCCGGGCCGATTCGAGCGCCGGGATGAATGTCGATGCCGGTCTTCGAGTGGGCCAACTCGGTCATCATGCGCGGGATCAACGGCACGCCCAGCAACAGGATCTCGTGCGCGATGCGATAGATCGTCACCGCTTCGAGTCCGGGATAGCAGAAG